>CAYYMM010000022.1:0-44775 GCA_964472395.1 uncultured bacterium
TCTGTTTTTATCCAAGCGAGCTTTTCCGGATGGACAATGGAATGATCTCTGCCGTTATCTCGGTGTCGAGATCCCCACGGAGACTCTCGATCCAGCAGGATCCGGGCTGTTTGATGATGGCGGCCTGGCATGCCTTCGCGCCGGGAAAGCCAGCGTTTTTGTCCGATATCCGAGATATCGATTCCGGCCGGGGCACGCGGATGCTCTTCATGTCGATTTATGGATCGATCGGCAGAACATCCTGCGCGATTCCGGAACGTATTCATACTCGACGGACCCGGATTCGATCGATTATTTCTCGGGAACGAAAGGACACAACACCATTGTATTCGATGGACGAAATCAAATGCCGAGAATCGGGCGCTTCCTTTTCGGCAGATGGTTGAAGACCCGATATCGAAAATGGAAAGAAGATGAAGACGGGTTGACGGAATTCGAGGTTTCCTATCGGGATGATCGGGGATGTGTTCACATTCGCGAGGTTCGCTTGAGCCCGAGGTCTCTGAAAGTGGTGGATCGTGTCCGGGGATTCGAGTCGGGTGCGGTTTTGCGTTGGAGGCTGATCCCGGGTGATTGGAGCGAGGACGGTGATCGATGGACCGATGGCAGAGTATCGATCCGGATTCAAACGGATGCACCGTCGTCCGGGCCTCGGTTGATCACAGGTTATGAGTCGCGTTACTACATGCATAAAGCCGAGATTCCGTTGCTGGAATTTGATTTGACGAAACCGGGGACAGTAATCACGAACATCGAGTGGATGGATGCGTTATCGGGAGACGAGCGGTGAAGATTCTCTATTTCGATCAGCACTTCGGAACTCCAAAGGGAGCGACCGGATCGAGATCCTATGCGTTTTCCAAGGCATTGATTCGGGCCGGGCACACCGTCACGATGGTATGTGGCGATTATCAGCGTGCGGCACTCGATCTGCCCAGGGATCATGAGATGCGCTGGAGCAGGGGAGTGGTGGATGGCATCGATGTGATCTCGCTTCCTCTCCCGTATTCCAATCAGATCGGTTTGATCAGCAGATCGATGATCTTTCTTCGGTATGCATGCAGGGCAACACGGATCGCACTCGAATCGGATTGCGATCTTGTCTTTGCGACGTCGACGCCGATCACCATCGGGCTGCCGGCGCTGGCTGCGCAATTCTTCCGGAACCGGCCGTTCGTGTTCGAGGTTCGGGATTTGTGGCCTGAACTGCCACGTGCCCTGGGCCTCAAGAATCCACTGGCTCTCGCGGCAATGGATTTCCTCGAAACGATTTCGTACCGGCATGCGATTGCATGTATCGGTCTGTCTCCGGGCATCGTCGAGGGAATCCGGCGCAAGGCGGAACCGGATCAGCCGATCGCCATGATCCCGAACTGCTGCGATCTCGAATTGTTCGTGCCTCGATCCCGCAGCGAACTGGATCTTCCGGGAGTCGGTCCGGATGATTTTGTCGCTGGATTCATGGGCGCACACGGAACCGCCAACGGATTGGATATCCTTCTGGAAGCGGCAGCAATCCTGAAATCTCATGGAGCGGATCACATCCGAATCGTGATGATCGGGGACGGGAAGCAGAAACCGTTCCTGATGGAAGCCGCCCAACGCAGGCAGCTCGACAATTGCATTTTCCTTCCGCCGATCCCGCGGGAGAAACTGGCGGTAATCGTTGGGAGTTTTGATTGCGGCTTGCAGATCCTGAAAAACATACCGGCTTTTTACTATGGAACATCACCTAACAAGTTCTTTGATTACATCTCTGCAGGTCTGCCGGTCATCAACAACTATCCGGGCTGGCTGGCCGACCTGATTCAGGAACATGGATGCGGTCTGGTTGCAGAGCCGGATGATCCCGAAGATCTTGCGGCGAAGCTGATGGAACTGGCGGCCACTCCCGAGAGAAGGGCGGCCATGGGCCATCATGCGCGTCAATTGGCTGAAACCGAATTTTCTCGTTTCGAACTTGGACGGCAGTTCGTCCGGTTTCTCGAGGATTCCTTCGCCAGACATCGAAACATCTCACTGGAAGGAGCTGTCGGTGACTCATCAGACTTCAGTTAACGCAAAGCGGATTTTTTTATCACCACCCCATCTGTTCGGTCGTGAGCGGGAGTTGGTGGCGGATGCTTTCGATACGAATTGGATCGCTCCTCTCGGCCCGCATGTCGATGCCTTTGAACGGGAGATGGCGAGTCGTGCCGGGAGACGACATGCGGCGGCTCTGTCATCCGGAACGGCTGCGCTGCATCTCGCCGTCCGCATGCTGGGAATCGGTTCGGGGGATACCGTCATGGTTTCGACGCTCACGTTCAGTGCGACCGTGAACGCAATCATGTATGAACGAGCGAACCCGGTGTTGATCGACTCGACCCCCTCATCCTGGAACATGGATCCCGATCTGCTGGCGGAAGAACTCGATCGGTGCGGACGAGCAGGAAGCCTCCCCAAAGCGGTGATTGCAGTGGATATTTACGGCCAGACGGCGGATTACGACCGGATAGCCGAGGTGTGTCGGCGATGGGGGGTTCCATTGATCGAGGATGCCGCCGAGGCGTTGGGGGCCACGTATCGGGATCGACCCGCCGGGGCATTTGGTTTAATGGCCGCGTTCTCGTTCAACGGAAACAAGATCATCACGACTTCCGGCGGAGGAATGCTCGTTTCGGACGATGAGGAACTCATCCGGAAGGCTCGGTTTCTTGCCACACAAGCCCGGGATCCTGCGCCGCATTACGAACATTCTCAGGTTGGTTTTAACTATCGGATGTCCAATGTCGCTGCGGCGATTGGACGAGGACAGCTCGAGACTCTGGATGAAAGGATCCGGATCCGGCGACGAATCTTTGATCGTTACTGCGGTTCGCTCACAAAACTTCCCGGCATTTCATTTATGCCTGAAGCTTCCTATGGCGTGAGCACGCGGTGGCTGACGTGCATCTTGGTCGATCCTCGGGAGTTCGGATGCGACAGGGAGGCGATTCGTGTCGCTCTGGAAAAGCACAACATCGAATCCCGACCGGTGTGGAAACCGATGCATCTTCAACCGGTTTTCGCCTGTTTTCGGAGGGTTGGCGGCGGAGTCAGCGAGGATTTGTTCCGAAACGGATTATGTTTGCCGTCCGGATCCAGTCTCACAGATGCTGAAATCGATCAGATCTGCCACATCATCCGTTCGTGTGCCGGATCGTGAAAATGTTGAGAATCCACCTCAGTGAACGTATAATCGTTCCGGTAAATCTTACCCCGGATTGCAGGGAATCCGCTTCGGTTTACAGACAAGAGAGCTCCTGACACATGAAGACCGTGTATCGCGTACTTGTTGCAGATGATAACAAGGTCAATCTGAGCGCTTATCAGAAGTTCTTGAACGATCCGTCCATTCACGTCATGACCGCGTCCACACTGAACGACGCTCGCGATTTGTTCACGTCTCAGGACTTTGATCTTGTATTGGTCGATATTGCCTTTCGATCGGCACAAGTCGACGAGGGTCTGGCGTTTCTCAAGCAAATCCGGCAGCAGAATCCGAAGGTCAGAACGGTACTGATCACGAACGCCGACAGCCCTGAGATTCGTGCCAGAGCTTCCGATGTCGGGGTGTCGCTGTATCTCGAGAAACCGCTGCTTTCTCAGGATCTGCACGACCAGATGTTGCGGCTGCTCTCCGGATCGGACACATTCATTCCAAGGCTCAGAAAGTATCTCGGACAATTCTGGATTCGAAATCTCTCCAAACTCGTCCAGTTTTCTCTGGATGCAGTCGTTTTGATTCTGGCATTTTGGTTTGCGTATCTGCTGCGTTTCGATTTCAGTCTCAACGATTCCCAGATTCAAACCGTGATCGGGCAATTCCCCTTCGTCTATCTGATCCAGTTTTTTGCCCTGATGATCACCGGTGTCTATTCGTACATCTGGCGTTTTGTCGGGTTGCGCGAAGTCAAAGCCTTCGTATTGGCCGCGATAGTGTCTCTTGCCATGCTCCTCTTCGTTCGCCTCGTGTTTCCCGTCCGTTTTCAGATCCTCCGGGTTCCGATATCGATTGCAATCGTGGATACGATTCTGGGATTCGGCGGAGTCATGTGCCTCAGAATCATACGACGGGTTGTCTATGAGAAATTCCAGAAAAAGAAGCTGAAAGCCAGCTATGTTCAGCAGTTCAAGGATACCAAGACTCAGGCGCACGCAAATCCGAAACCGAAGAACGTGTTCCTGATCGGCGCCGGTCAGGCCGGACTCCTCGCGGCAAAAGAAATCCTCAACAGAGGGGGGCTGGACATCGCTCTTCGCGGTTTCATCGACGATGATCCGGCAAAGATCGGAACCGTGATCCACGGCATCCGCGTAATCGGAAGCACCCCGGATCTTCCCGAACTCGTTGCCCGGCATAAGATCGATTATGTCATCATCACGATCGCGACGGCGAGTCGCACCGAGATTACACGGATTGTGCAGTTATGCGACACCATCCCGATCAAAGCTCGAATCATCCCCGGCCTGTTTGAGCTGATCGGCGGCAAGGTGGAAGTATCTCGAATCCGGGATGTTGAAATTGAGGATTTGCTGGGGAGAGAACGAGTCGAGTTGGAAGTCGATACGATGTCGGATTTCATCACCGGGAAACGCGTCATGGTCACCGGCGCCGGAGGTTCGATTGGGAGCGAGTTGGTGCGTCAGGTGTTCAACTTCCACCCTGAGTCTATCCTGATGGTCGAGCGATCCGAGTTTGCCTTGTATCTGATCCAGAAGGAAATGGGCCGGATCGTCGCACCGGAACGCTGTATTCCCCTCATCGCCGATATTGCTGACGAAGCACGGATGGACAGCATCTTCACCCTATACAAACCCCAGATCATACTCCATGCCGCCGCGCATAAACATGTCCCTCTGATGGAATTCAACCCAGCCGAAGCCATCAAAAACAACTCACTCGCAAGTTGGAAACTCGCTCACCTCGCCGGCAAACGGAACGCCGAGGTTTTTGTTCTCATTTCGACCGATAAGGCCGTCAATCCGACTTCCATCATGGGAGCCTCGAAGCGTTTGGCCGAACTGCTGGTCCAGTCGATGAACTCCAGATTTCAAACGAAGTTCCTGGCTGTTCGGTTCGGCAATGTTCTCGGATCCACCGGCTCGGTCATCCCGTTGTTCAAAGAGCAGATTGCCAGGGGAGGCCCTGTCACCGTGACACATCCGGACATGACCCGTTACTTCATGACCATTCCGGAAGCATCCCAACTCGTCCTGCAGGCAGGCGCAATTGGAGCAGGTGGTGAAATCTTCATTCTGGACATGGGCGCGCCGATCAAGATCGTCGATCTGGCGGAATCCATGATCCGTCTGAGCGGGATGAAACCGAATGTCGATATCCGGATCGAGTTTACCGGATTGCGCCCCGGTGAGAAGCTGTTCGAGGAATTAAACACAACCGACGATCAGGTTTCCAAAACCGTGCATCCGAAAATATTCATCGGAAAGATCAAAGCCTATGCTCCGGAAGTCGTTGATTCGATACTGGATCGGTTGATCGTGCTGTCCGGGGATGGAGATGAATCCAAGTTGCGGAGTTACATCAACGACGTTCTCCCGGAGGCCAGCATTTCGAAGTAATATCATGGGCACGCATCTTGACGAGATTCGAAGTCTGCTCATGCTCGCTTCCGGATATCCTGCCGAGGCATTGCCTGATGTCTGGCGCCAGGCGCTGACGATTCTGACAGGGCCGGATACTCGATACTGGAATCGCCTGATCATTCCGATCTATGAAAACCTGAAAAGCAATCGTCTGTTCGAGCAGGTCGCGGATGACATCCATGCCGTTCTACAAAAAAAATTCATGGAATTGCTGACCATGCAGACCATTCAGCAGAACTGGGTGGAGAGAATCGTCGGGCTTTTGGTGCACAATCGTATCCCCGCAATCCTGCTGAAAGGCGCGGCCTGCGGAGGGACACTCTATGATCCTGCATACTCCAGATTGTCTCAGGACATCGATGTGTTGGTCCAACGCAAAGATACGACCGCGTTGTTCGGTTTGATGAGTTCGATCGGACAACTCAAACCGCCGGATCCCTCAAGGCGATTCAGTGCGGCGCACAGTCATGAAACGACGATTCCATTGAACGCTTCCATGCCGTTCAATCTGGAAGTTCATACCGAGCTGCACCCCCGATTCTCTTTTCATATCGATCCGCGTGTTCTGTGGGAGACCAGCACCCCACATCCGCACTATCGTTCAGACGGGATCCGGATGCTCGCTCCGGAACTCCAACTCGTCTACTTGGCGACCCACTCCTTTTTCCATCTCGAATATGAACCGCATCATCTCGTCGATGCCTGCCGCCTCATCCGGACTTTCCGACCGGACATCGATCGTGCTGTGCGGTATGCCCGAGAGTGGGGCTGTCTGACCATTCTCACTACATTGTTCATGCAACTCGAATTTTGGTTCGGCATCTCCAACCCGCTCCGACTCTCAGTTGTTCAGCGATGGAAAATCAAGCGGATTGGAGACCGATTCAGGAACCCTGCGATTCCGTCGACACACGATGTGCGGTTCGTCGATCAGATTCGGTCGATGATCCTTCATGATCGTTATTGTCGTGTCGTTTATTTTGCGGCATGGTATGTGTTCAAGCAGGTGATGGACCGTGTCATGATTGGACGGATTAACAGGAAGGGACGGATCGATGTCTGATTCTATTCAGCCCTGTTTGGGCGGATCGGGTGATGAACGTACCGATGGTTACTGGGCGAGACGCTCGCAGGTATCATGCTGCCTGGAAGGGAAAAATGCCATCCTGTTCGACCCCGACAGCTCGAGTGAAAAGACGATCAACGAGAGCGGCTATCTGTTCTGGCAATCCATGGATGGCTGCAGGAGGATCGGCGATCTTGCTGAAATTCTGGCCCGGTTCTACGAGATACCGGTATCCGAAGAGGTCAAACAGGATGTCTGGGCGTTCGCTGATGAGATGCTCCGAGATGGTTTTGTTGAAATCGCCCCGATACCCAGAAACACTCCGATCGTCCCGGAACTCGTGTCGTCGATCGATGAGGCTCCCCGGGACATGGATCTATCGCTGACCGGAAAGTGCAACCTGAAATGCGAATACTGTTTCTATGCGGACGAAATGACCGGGCGTCGTGACTTGCCGGGCGAAACCTGGATCCGGTTTTTTTCGGAGCTGAAATCACTGGCTGTCAGAAATGTCACGCTGAGCGGAGGAGAGGTCTTGATCCGGGAGGATTTATGGGAACTGATCGATGCGCTGATCGAAGCACGCATGCGATATCGGATCCTGTCGAACGGAACGATGATCTCCGAGCAGACAATCGGGCACTTTTCAGTTGGAAATCGACGCGCCCGCCTGAGTTCCATTCAGGTTTCGATCGATGGTTCATGCCCGGAAATACATGATCTTTCGCGAGGTCGCGGAAGCTTTGTCAAAGCGATACGCGGGCTTCGTCTGCTGAAGGAAGCGAATTTCCCGGTCACGGTGCGTGTGACCGTCAATCAAAACAATGTCGATGATCTGGAACGGATCGCAGCGTTGCTTATCGACGAGATCGGGCTTTCGGGATTCAGTACCAACGATGCCGTTCCGATCGGGATGGGCTGCAGGCATGAAGATCGGGTTTCACTGAGTCCTGAACAGCGTTCGATAGCGATGAAGAGTCTGGTCATGCTGGATCGGCGTTATCCGGGGCGGATTTCAGCGTCGGCCGGATCCCTGGCATTGTGGCGGATGTTCCATGAGATGGAAGAGGCCCGGAAGACAGGGGTCCAGGCGACGAACTGGCGGATGGGGTATCTGTCGTCCTGTGGATGTATGTTCTATAAACTGGCCGTTCATCACGACGGGACCATCGTTCCCTGTAACATGCTTGCGTCGGCATCTCTGGGAGTAATCGGACAGACCCCTCTGAAGCAGATCTGGCGCGAACATCCAATGCTGGTCGAAATGCGGGCACGCAGAGATGTGCCGATGAACACGGTATCGGGATGCCGGGATTGCGAATGGAATGCATACTGCAGTGGAGGATGCCCATCAGTGGAGTTCACTCGCGTCGGCAATCTTTATCTTGGAGGCCAGGATAGTTGTTATCGACGGTTTATTGCTCAAACGGGCGGGCTTCCTGTTGTGGATCGGGATGAGATCCCTGGCGGGATCTGATATGTCGCGTTTTTCTAAGGAGGATCTCTGTTACTGCCTGTGTGATGACGTGGCGATCGAGGAATTCGGAGACCGATCGCTGATCTTCCTGTGTGACTCGCTGCAGCTGATCGAAATCAATGCGGTTGCGAGGCGCTTGATAGCCTGGATTGAATCGCGAACCCCGATTTCCTGCATGCTGGATTGTCTGGTGTCGGAATGGGACTTGACCCGGACCGAGACATCTGAAATGGTCTGGAGCGCACTCGATCGTCTCGAAGGGCAACGCATCCTCAGACGGATGGTGACATTGCGCGCAGAAAGGACTGAATCGATGAAAGATATCAAATATTTGATGAAACCCGAGATTTCCTTTCGCCAGGAAGATGCGGACGGCGGGATACTGTTCAATAAAGAGACAGAGGCGATCGAAATCATCAATCCGAGTGCTGTCGAGATCTGGCTTGCACTCGCTTCTCCGAAGACCGAATCGGATCTGATCAATCACATGTGCGCTTTGTTTGACGGAGCGGATCGAGACGAAATTACTCGAGATGTTGCGGAATTCATTCATCTTCTTCTGACCAAAGGATATATTGGCATCGTGGAGAACCAAGCGTGACATACACCTGTGCTGGGTTGAATCTCGATTCGCAATCTCAAGTCCCCCTGGATCTTCCGGACCATGTTCCTCCATTGCGAATGCTGTATCTGTACCTTTCTGCCGGATGTAATCTCCACTGTCGGCACTGCTGGATCACACCGACATTTGTTCGAGGAAAACCTGTTCCGGGTGAGTGCATCGATTTCGAGTTGTTGAAAGGTGCGGTAGCGGAGGCCAGAACTCTCGGACTGATCGCCGCGAAACTGACCGGAGGTGAACCGGTTCTTCATCCTGAGTTTATCCGGATCTTGGATTGGCTGACCGAACAGGGACTGCGACTCACGATGGAAACAAACGGGACGCTGATCGATCGAGCCCTGGCGGATCATCTCCACAATCACACCGGTCTGTACCACATCGCCGTTAGTTTCGACAGCTCGGAAGCGGGGCAACACGACTGGTTTCGCGGGGTGAACGGGGCGTTCGAGGCTGCGCAGAGAGGCTTCAGGAACCTGGTCGAAGCAGGATTCCATCCGCAGATCATCATGTCGGTTTATCGCGATAACGTATCCAGAATCGAATCTCTGATCGAGTTCGCCATGGAGCTAGGTTCGGACTCGGTAAAGTTCAACCCGATCGTGCCGACCGGACGGGGTGCAGAGATGCACCGGAAGGGCCTCGCGCTCGCATTCGATGAATTGATCGAACTGAATCATCGGATCCGCGGCCCATTGCAGGATCAATATCCGATCCATCTCTGCAGTATGGTTCCCCCCGCATTGCTCTCGGTGAAGGAGATGCTCAGGGGAGCATCCGTCGGTTGTTGCAGTGTGCGTAACATCCTTGGAATTCTGGGTTCAGGCGAAATGGCGTTGTGTGGTATCGGACGAACCGTTCCCGAACTGTGTTTCGGTCGTCTTGGCCATGACAGTCTCCGATCGGTCTGGATCCAAAACCCGGTCCTGAATCAGATGCGGCAGGATCTGGATCGGCCGTTTCCCGGGATTTGCGGTGATTGCATTCATGCACCGCGCTGCCTCACCCATTGCCTTGCGATGAACTATGAAGAGTCCGGGAAGCTGGTGTTTCCATCGAGTATGTGTATCACGGCGGATCAACGAGGATTATTCCCCTCGACCCGACGAAAATCTTGGGATGCCGCGCAGTCCGACTGAAAGAATGCATGTTGTTTCTTCATGCCTCTTCCGTTGAGATATCAGGCGGTGCCGTGTTGTTTCTCGGGCATTCGACCGCCGGAAAATCGACCATATCCCGATTGCTCGGACAGCGGTGCAGGATCATAGCAGACGATACGGTTTTTCTTGCGAAGGATTCTCAGGGAGTCTGGACGGTTGCAGAAGGCAAGGGGCGATTCATCCCTGAACCGCTCAGCGCGAGTTGGGAGGCGATCGTCACGGCATGTTCGATCCATGCTGAACCGACTCGATTGTCCGGTTGTATGCGGATCTTCAAGGGCGAGCCTCTGCATGCCGAACGACTGGAACCGTATATGACAGCCCGTTGCCTGTTGGATGCAGTGATGGAAGTGGACATCCAAAGGAAGTATACGCAGCATTTTGATTCGGTTCTGCCGCGCACAACTCAACTGGAAAATTCTATCAGAATGAGAAAAACCTGGTTTCGGGACATCTCAGATATGGCGCGGAAGCATCCCGCATGGCGTCTGGGATACTCGAAGGATATCCCCGCCGATTCAATTCTCGCGCTTGTTGAATCATTGATCCGGTATGTTGATTGTGCATCCGCAGGGAACTCCGCCGGGAACGATGGATTGACTCCTTTTTCAATCGATGCTACATGATAGTACCAGCTTGGAGGAAAGAAGGATGAACGTTAAAAAGAACCGCAAATATGAGAAGCCTGTCAGCATCGATATGGGCCGGGTCGCACCGGTTCTTGGAGACCGCTGCAGCAATGGCAACGCAGCGACAGACTGCGGTCTGGGATTCAACAACTCATCCGTTCCCATCTGCCAGCCGACAGGCGCGGCTGCGACGGATCAATGCAAGACAGGATTCTCTGCGAACCCCTTCTGCAACGCGGGCGATCATGCCATTGGTGGTTGTTATCCGACAGGATCGTCAGTCGGAGGTAAATCCGGCGGAACAGGATCATCCCGTTTCGGATCGTGACTCTACTGGCGTCCGATAACGCGAAGCTTGTTCTGTTTGTAATTGATTTCTATGCGAATATAAACCGGATATCTTCCCCAATGCAGACCATGTTGATCTGAACAGAGCATCTCCGATAACATGTCCATAAGGTATGCAAAAGGCACTGCTCAAGACTCCTCAAGTCCTGCGTGTCGATAGATGTGGTAATATTCCCCAAAAGATACTATACATAAAAGGTTAAGACGGTCACATTTCTGTCTTTGAGCGAACGGGTCGTGTGAATATAGGAAGACGCAAAACCCGTGAATGTCCGGGGGATCCAGAATCGATGCTGTTGAAGGAAAAATACGATCTAGACACGATTCTACTTGCATCGGGATGCGTACCCGAGCACTCCCGTGCGGACCGGACCCGTCTTGTTACGGATCTGTTGGTATCCAACTCCAGACCCTTGCACAATATGGTTCCGTTGATCGTGGCATCTTCACCCGATTCAATCCGGATTACACCGGAGTTGAGAGCGAAGTATCTGAGTCTAATCGCGGTGCATGTTCGTCAGATGGCCTGGCTCAGGCATTTCATCGAGACCCTGCTTCCGGAAGATATCTCGATCATGGTGTTGAAAGGACATGCTCTCATCGGGAGCGTCTATTCGAACGACCACCCACGGCTGTCCTGCGATATCGATCTGCTGGTCCGGAAAAAGGATTTTAATCGAGTCTGCCAGTTGATCGAAGCGGACTCGGTCGTTTCCCGGAAAACGTCCATGCATCTGGGATTCTTCATCGATCTGCCATACAAGGTGCAGGTTGAGATCCATTCGGACATCGCCGACCGCCACGCATTCAATATCAATTTTGATGCGGTCTGGCGGAACTCAAAACCGCATCCGATGTTTCACAATGAGCGGATTCGGGTCATGTCGGTTGAAGATCAGTTTTTACATATGCTTCTGCATGGATTCAACCATGCTCAGTACGAAGCGTACATGATTGTCGATGCGATCCGGATCTGTAATCAGCCGGAATTCGACGTGAACGTACTGATCGCTCACGCCAGAGAGATGGGGTGTTCACGTCTGTTGCGGGGATTCGTCGACGGATTTGACTTTGTCCGGTATCACCAGGATTTCGCTCGTGTGGTACGCGAAATACCCGCCCAGAGATGGTTGATGAAAGCGCAGGTTTGGTATTTCCAGGGGAATCGGATCCAGCATTTCAGCGTCCGCCGCCAGTTGCTCGGATTCATGTTTCTGGATTCATGCGTCAACATGAGTTTGAGTCTGATCGAGTCGATCCGGGTGATCTCGCGACGCATCGCGCGGTGGGCGTTCAACCTGCTTCATTAAAAAAAAAACCTCCCGATCGATCCACACTATTCATGTGTCAGAACGGGAGGAAATTTTCAGAAATCAGTGTACGGATATGATCCGGGGATTATCTCCGTGCCGGTTTCGGCTTGGATTTCTGGAAGGCGATCGCGCCGGGCGAGCAATTCAACGGGATAACGGCTGCACCGCTGTTGCACGGAGCGCGATAGGCCGTTCCGGATGCGCAGACAGCGACAGCGCCACCGCCATCACATGCGCCAATAGCTTCAGTCACACCAAGATCATGCAATTCGGGCGATTCATAATTCATCTTCTTCGGGTCCATCGTATAACCTCCTGATTGGATAGTGTCGAGCTTACCTGTGATCATTATTAAGCAGATAAAATACCATTGTCAACCATTCGACGTGGAATCAAGTCGTCGCGGCGGGATTTCGTCCCTTTTTCTTCAATCGTCGCGATTCCGGGAACAGGTTCAGTTCAGCCGCCCGGGAACAGAACCAGTGGGAGGCGGTTAAAGTTCTCGAAGAGTAGTAATTCTGAGCAATGCAGGATCCGAGGCATAGCGTATTCATGACGCATTCCGCGCAGACGCCTTCGAAACTATCCGGAATGCTCTCACGCAGTGAATTCAATACGGGGTGAGAGGACCAGATATCCCTGAGATTCCCGTCGTCGATCCGGCCGAAAATCAATTCAGGCACACTGGTGCCGATCCCGCACAACGCATACTCACCGGTGGCCAGAACGCCCAGTATGGTCATGATTCCGCATCGACCCATGTCCGATCTGGCAATGACGTGTAACGGTCTGAAAGCATAGGGAACACTGACGAAAACCGGGATTGAACTGACGGGATACACTTCCTTATGGAGATACTCAGAAATCGATAGTATTTCATCGACATCCAGATAGTGTCCCTGTTTTTTTAACTGTTCACCACGTGCGGTTGGTTGAATGATGTTCAATTTAAACGAACTTGCGCCAAGATTTTCGGCAAATCGAATGATCTGAGGAATTTCATTTTTGTTTTCCGGTAGAAGCGATGCGATGACCTGGGGCGCAATATCGTGCGCAACCAATCGCCGGATCCCGTCCACGGCCTTGCCGTGCGCACCTTTGATGCTGCGGATCCGATCATGGATCTCCGGGTCGGTGCTGTCGATCGAAATGGAGATGAAACACTCCTTTAAATCCCGCAGAAGCACAGCGATTTCTTCGTCGATCAGTGTGCCGTTTGTTTCGATCAGAACACTAAGTTGATACGAAATCAATGATCGTAGAAAATAACGAACATCCGGGTGAAGCATGGGTTCTCCACCGGTCAGTTTGACGGCTTGCAGACCCAGAGGGATGGCTTCGCGGATCGCGCGTTCAAAGCGATCGCGACTCAGAACGGCAAACTTGGTCCCGGTTTCGTCATAGGGTGGATTCACCCAACAGTGTTTGCACGCCAGATTACAGCCTTCGGTCAGATAAAAGTATAAAATCGATAGGGACGGAATGGGTCGATTACTCAAGGGATGATACCCCCCTCTTCCAGATACCGTTTCAGACATGCATCCGGACTCGGAAGATCGATGGATTGATAATGAGCATAGGCCAGGCTCGGACAGTTCCCTGTGCAATACGGTGCGAAGGGGCAGCCCGAGCATTCCTCGAAAGACTTCAGAGGAATTTCACGACGCGATCGCAAAGCGGTCAGATGCGGACTGGTTCGCCACACCTCTCCCAGATCATCCCGGTTGATTCGTCCGCATTCGATCTGTGGGAGCATGATGCACGGCACAATTTTACCATCGGACAGAACTGCCAGCGAGGTGAAGGTGCATCCGCAGCCCGTCAGGAATCCGCCGTACGCTGGTAGATGACGCTCATGTGCATCGATCATTCTTTTCCACATGCGGGAATCCGACATGGGGCCGGCTGTTGCGCTGAGTCGTCCCGGATATCGCTGATCCAGGGTTTCGAGTATCCGCATTGCGCGTGCACGATCTTCGATGGTGAGTTGAATCTCGGATGAATGGGACTGACAGGTCCCGAGATATCCTGCTGCATTCGTGCTGAATTGCGGTAAACCGAGATCCTCGAGGATGAATCGGGCCGTATCTTCGAGATCATCGATGTTTCGATGATGCAGGGTTACACGGATATCGATGTTGATATCATGGCGCTGGAGTGTTCTGATTCCGCGAACGGCACCATCGAACGCCCCCTTGCCGCGACAGCTGTCATGGGTCTCGGGATGAGAACTGTCCAGCGATATCTGCACGCTGTTGCACCGACCGGTTTCATTTATGAAACGAGCGATATCATCGTTGATTAAAGCGCCGTTGGACAACAACCCGAATCGCATCCGATTGTCTACTATGCCTGTGAGCAGTGTTTTCAGGTCGGGTCGTGAAAATGGCTCGCCACCGGCCAGGTTGACATCCATGACGTGGAGCCGCCCGAGTTCATCAAAAAACTTCAGCCACTCATCGGTCGGCAGATCGATATACTGGTGATTGGTGTCATCGAAATAGTAGCAGTATTTACATCTGAGATTGCATTTCGAGGTGATGTCGATATCCACGTGACGCGGCGTCGACATGACGCGGATTGATCTATTGGCAGACTTTTCCAACAAAACCCCTTTCGCTCAACTTGTCGAAGAACTGGAGTATTTCTTCCTCGATATCATCCGGTGTTTCTGAAAAAGCTTCGCGAATGCAACGGGCGATATCCGTTATGGAATGCTCTCCATCCAGATGCTTCCAGATCACAACCCCGACCGGGTTGATCCCCACGACCTGCCCTGATGCGGCATCGAACAAAACCGCCCAGTTGTCCATCTCTTCACGCAACACAACATCAGGATTCGCAATCAAACAGTCCGGTTTATGGGTCATATTACAGGCCTCCCTGCCAGGATTGTACGAATGGCCGGAACAAAATCCAAACTTTTCGAGAAATCCAGCGAAACCGCGATGGACTGTCGCATCAGGCTCGACATCCGATGAAAGATTTCACTGTACCATGCAGCGCAATCCAGCCAGTCACAGAACAGGCAACTGATTCCTTTCTGAACCGCCTGGGTTTCTCGGCAATCTTCGATGGTATATCCTTCCCGGACATGTGACCGGAGAAAGACGATCATCGCAATGACCGGGCAGTCTTCGTTATCGATGAACTGATACTCGCCGTTGACTTTCTTCTGGGTGGAGTGAAGACGCCAGATGTCCCGGTTATCCAGATAAACATTGGCGACCTCGTCCCCCGGCGATTCAAAACCATCCAATTCGAATAACTCGGCTATCGTACTTTTCCCGGCTCCGCCTTCTCCAGTGAACAAAATCGCCTTGCCGTCGATGATCACAGTCGATGCATGGAAACTCAGCAACACCTCCATCCTGGAAAGCGGCAGATCGGTCGAAGTGGATTGCGTATTCATATGGCGTTTTTCCTCTGTCTCGCTTGATGCTGCGGATCGATTGGACGCGGATCCGGCGTGTGAGTAAAAGACACTTTTATTTGAACTTGTCGCGCAACGCAAGGGATGGCCCTGTCCATCAAACAACCTGAATCAAACCGAGGACTGCCGGGTCGAATTTCTCGGATCGAAGACCTTGATGCTCGAGGAATCCATCTCGAGACCGATCGAAGCCAAACTCGCTATGAATCGGTCCAGATCGAGATTCGCTGTTTCTGCGTCAAGTTCAAAGGCGCTCGATAAAATCCCAACGATCACCTCTCGGGGTTGATGTTCAAGCAGAGCATTCAGAACTGCCGCACCTGTACCGTTGACCTCGATGAAACGCCGATCCGATCGTCTGAATATCAGGGCCGAGTTCTCAAAAAACTCGATGCTGAAGTTTCCTGCATCAAATCCCTTCATTGAATCTCCTCTCATTCCTGGCCTTCCGCCTCAGATCCATCATAGCCGTCGACATCCCTCAGATTCCATGTCGCAGCGTAAAAAGCATCCGAATCGAGCAGTTGCGCATGCGTGCCCTCGCTGGCGATCTCACCATTTCGCAGAACGATGATCCGATCCATCAATTGCATCAGATGCAAACGATGCGAGATGCAGACGATAGTTTGAGCGGAACGACTCCGCAACAGTCGGCGAAAGATTCGTTGCTCAGTCCAGAGATCCACCCAGCTTGTCGCTTCATCCAATATCAGAACCTCAGACTTCGCCATCCATGCACGTGCCATCGCCAGTCTCTGCATCTGACCCGAACTGAAGAAGTTCGATCCTTCTCCGACACGCGTATCGAGACCCTGAGGCAGATTGGAGACAAAGTCGTAGGCTTCGACCTGTTTGAGTGCCTCCCAGATCTCCTCGTCAGCAGCGTTCGGTCGTGCATATCGCATGTTTTCGCGAATCGATCCCTGCAGGAGCGCGCCATCCTGCATGGCCAGTCCGATCAAGGGTGCGGATCGAGACATGACGATCGCATCATTGGGTGCAATGCCGTGGATATGCACAGATCCTTGGGTCGGTTCGTAGAATCCACACATCAGGTTCAGGATGGTCGTTTTCCCCGAGCCGCTCGGTCCAACCAATCCGACCAGTTCGCCGGGTTGTATCGACAGATTGAGATTCCTGAGCACCGGCTTGCCGACTTCATACTCAAAATCGACATTTCTGAATTCGATGATCGGACCAGTCGCTCGGACATTCAGGTCGGTCGTGCTCCGTTCGACGGGTTTCTCGTCCAGTAGTTCCTTCACCCGTCTCGAAGCTGCCTGCAAATTTCCGAGTTCACTTGAAAAGTTGGCCAGATTGGAGATAGGCGCGGCCAGTTGCCACACATAACTCAGGAGCATGAACAGCGATCCGAGTGTTATGGACGCGCTGCCCCACGATACAAAGTTCAACAGTCGGCATGCACCGACAATGAAGATCACTCCTCCTCCGAGTTTGCCGATGGTTCCGATGAGCGGCGACATCCATGTGTTTCGGTAGGTCGCTTCCATTTTCAGATCGAACACATCGCGCTGAATCGTATTGAAGCGTCTGATTTCATAATCGGCTTTATTGAATATCCGTACAATTCGTATTCCGTTGAGAATGTCGATGACGCGCGTGTAGAGATCCTGCTGTTTCGCGAACATCCGATCACTGAGTGATTTGAAGTATTTTGTGTTCAATCTCGAGATGAAGTAAATCGGTATTGCCGGAAGAATCGCGATGATTCCAGCCCACCAGATCATAAACAGAATGATCCCGAAGACGACGATGGCTTTGACCAGTGAAGCCACGATGTTCGGAAAGCTACCCAGAAAAAAACCGATAATACTCTGCGGATCATTGTAAAGACGCGGAAAGATCTCTCCCGGTGCATGACGGTCATGATACCGCATCGGTAACATGTTCAATTTCCGGAACAGATCTGATTCCAGGGCGTTGGAAGCATTGAGACTGATTCTCGTTGTCAGAATTTCACTGACCATCGCGACGACGATCGAAGTGATCCGAAAGCCGCCGAGAACGGCCAGGATCCAGATGAACAGTTTCAGATCGCCTCTCGGGGCACTGGTATTGAGCACATCATCGACTAAAATTTTATAATACAGTGGTTGTACCAGCCCGATGCCTGTCTGAAGAAACAATGCGGTCACGGTGACCAGATACGGTACCCAATGTGGCTGAATGTAGCGCCAGAACCACATCAGATCCCTCACCGCGGTAAATCGCGGAACCGTCCTGCCGACTTGACCCCGAAAAAGTGTTCTGATGCGGTCGATCATTCTTCAATCCCCTGCCTCTTCAGCAGATGCACTCGCACCAGTTCCCTTGCACATGGATTACTGATCAGGTAGTTGAATGGGCGTCGAATGTGCAGATTGCCTGTAAGGGTGCGATACGCACCGATGAGCCAACCTCTCCAGAACAGATGCACGCGATGGTTGCCGTCAGGCTGCTGAAAGATTACAACCGATGGATGAATCCATGCACGATGACGCAGCAGGTGATCGATCGATCGAGTGAATGGGTTGTTGGCGAGAGGACTCAGGAGCCATCGACGAATCAGATTGATCGTCCGGATCCATCGGGCCCAGGTCATTCCGGCTGAACCATTCCGGATGATGCGATCATCCTTTTTCCCGATTACCCGTATCGCGCGTCCAGTCACTTCATCGAATCGCACCGGAGGATCCGTGAGCTGATTGTTATCGCCCCTGGTGATATATACATCACCTGCGATCCGAACAATGCGATGGACCACCAGATTGGTCATATGAGGCGCACTGAAGATGATCACATCGCCAACCCTGAGATCATCCGGACCGACACGTTCAAACTCCAGAAACTCCGGATCCTTGAAGGTGGGGAACATACTGGACCCGGTGTAGTGCACATAGCGATCCAGCGGTTCCTGACTCGAATCGGTCGGTATCCCGATGGCTTCAAATTTCATGCTGTCGGGTGGGATGTACTTCAAAACATGCTCCGATCGACCGCTCAATCTAGTGAAGTCGATGCGGAATGTCGAGATCATTTTTACTGCCTTCATCTGACTCGGTTTACATTGACTGCAGGGCGTCTGTGGAGTAAATTTTCCACTCTGTTTGATCCGTCATGATTGGAGGGAATTGATGGTCAGTTTTGGTGAATTTTCAGCGAAGAAAGAGAAAATCTGCATCGTTGGGCTCGGATATGTCGGAATGCCGCTGGCTGCTGTCATGAATCGGGCGTTCGATGTGATCGGTTTCGATATCAATCAGTCACGGGTTGATGAACTGAACTCCGGACACGACCGTACCCATGAAGTCTCACCAGACGACCTCAAACGTTGTTCGATCCGATACACGTCGGATCCGAAATCGATCCGGGAGGCGGCTCTGGTCATCGTGACTGTCCCGACACCGGTTGATGAATACAAGATTCCCGATCTGACTCCGGTGATCAGCGCGACACGGACGGTCGGTCGGAATTTGCGTCCGGGAGCGATCGTTGTCTATGAATCAACCGTCTACCCAGGAGTGACCGAAGACGAGTGCATCCCCCTTCTTGAACAGGAAAGCGGTCTGAAACATCGGCATGATTTCCACGTCGGATACTCGCCGGAACGCGTCAATCCAGGGGATCGTGAACATACAGTCGACCGGATCAAAAAGGTTGTCTCAGGTGACTCTCCAGAGATTACTGACCTGCTGGCGGAAGTGTATGGTAAGGTCATTACCGCCGGGGTTCATAAAGCCCCGACCATCAAGACTGCTGAGGCGGCCAAGGTCATCGAGAACACGCAACGAGATCTCAACATCGCGCTCATGAATGAACTGTCGTTGATTTTTAACAAAATGAAGATCGATACCCGTGCGGTTCTCGACGCTGCAGGAACCAAATGGAACTTCCTGAAGTTTGAACCCGGACTCGTTGGGGGGCATTGTATCGGGGTGGACCCATACTACTTGACGTTCAAAGCTGAGAGCATCGGCTATCGGCCGGAAGTGATTCTGGCGGGCCGCCGGATCAATGACTCGATGGGCAAATATGTGGCGGAAAACACCGTGAAAAAATTGATCGGTGCAGGTCGAGCAGTGAAAGGCAGCAAAGTGCTCATTATGGGACTCACGTTCAAGGAGAACATCAATGATATCCGGAACACCCGGATCATCGATATCTTCAATGAGCTCCGATCCTATCATGTAGAGGCCTTCATCACGGATCCGCATGCGGATCCGATCGAAGTAAAATCCGAGTACGGGATCGAATTGATCGGTGACTGCCGGAACAAGGCTCCGTATGATGCGGTCATTCTGGCCGTGAAACACTCCCGAATCATCGAACAATACGATTTGGACCGCATCAAGGCGCTCTGCTATGCTGAGAGCCCGGTACTCATAGATATCAAGGGTGTATTCGATCAGAACGAAGCGGCATCCAAGAGGATGATCTACTGGCGACTGTAATTTGAAACGGCTGGAAAAACTACGCAACGGATTGGGACGCGATACGTGGGCGTCTCTGATTATTGTTGCGTGTATTCTGATTGTGTGTTGCCTGTGGGCCGGTATTCGTTCATCCGGTTTCTCATTGATTCATGTCCTCTGCCTTTGTGCGCTGAGTGTCAACCTTCGTTGGGGAGACTGCCGGAAAGCCATCTGGTTGCATCCCGCTCAATGGCGGTTGTACGCGGTTTTCTGGGGACTTCTGTTTTTGAATTACTTGATTGCAGGATCCTCAGCCATCGGGCGGGATGTCCTGACCCTGTGGTTGGATGTTGCCATCGTTATCTGGATTATTTCCCGAGTGCCTCGTCGTTTTCTTCTCGATCTCCTCACCATCTGGCTCGCCTGCTCTACACCGATCGTCGTAATTCATATCATGTATCTCGCTGGAACCGGCTCGCAACTCATGACACCCTCATACTTCAGACATGGATGGCACTTTGGATTTTATGCAAACATGATGCTATTTCCTGCCATTGTACTCGCCATCCACTCCCGCCAGCTGGTTCATCGTATAACTGGTGCCGTTTGCGCGGCATTTTCGATGATTTATCTACTGTTGGATGTCAAAACCGCCCCGGTTCTTGCGTTCTTTCTCGGGTTGGTCCTTCTCGGCGTACAGGGAACGGTCGGGGCAGTTCGCCGGGCATTTATATCCATTTTTATCCTGGGTCTTGTGGCAGGGCTTGCTGCAGCATCGTTTGATTCAAAACTGCTTGCTGACATGTTCAAGACATTCAAGACCGAGCAATACTGGACACTCCATAATGATCCCATGAAGACTGCGCTCAATGCCGCACTGGCACATCCGTTTGCAGGACTGGGGATTGGTAACTTTGAGTACCGTTCAGGTGCGTATGAACCTCCGGGGATGGCTCATCAGGTTGAACGCGCACACAATAGTTTTCTGGAGCTTTTTGCCGAAACTGGCTTTCCCGGTCTTATCGTGTTGTTCGCTCTCTTGGCCTCATTCCTCTTCAGGCTTATCAGGCAGGTCCCCGAGCAACGTGCGATCCAGCGCGGGATTAAGTCCGGAATTGTGATCTCGATGATCCTGGCGTTTTTTCTGGGATGCGCGGATTCCGGTCTTCAAATGCCTGCGAATGCTCTGGCGGTTACTTTTCTGTTCGCATTGCTTCTGGCCGACACAGAACCCAACAGTTCGAGACATTTACGTACTAATGCCAATTTAGCTCCATTTCGTCGGTTCTGGTATCTCCCGTTGATTGCCGTTCTGGTCAGTGTACCCTCACTTATATCTGGTTTCTTTATGGATGTCGCTCAGTCCGCATCCACCCGCGGTCGATACAGATCTGCAATCGAATGGTTGGACAGGGCACGCAGACTGGATCCACTCGACGATCGTATCCGTGTCGCCCTTGTTCAGAATTTATCCGTTCTCAGCAGTTTCAAGCATGACACAAGTATGAATGATCGGATGCACATGCAGATCAACGCCGCTCTTCGTCTGAATCCCGGACTTGCGGAAATGTATTTTCTCCGGGCACAACTGGCGGATCATACAGAAAAAAAATCCGATCGGGATGATCGCATCTCGGACCTCAGACGCGCCGTTGAAATCGACCCATCAAATCCTCATTATTCGATGGCGCTCATGCATGCGTTGCTGAGTTTGGAAGACCAGACGGAGAGTATGGAGATCTTCAACCGGTTTCTTATCGCTACATCGCCGATCTACCATGAAGCGATCGCCTACTCATTGGTTGATTTCTGGTCGGATCGCCTGAGGTTTCGGGATGTTGTTGAGGCGAGTCTAGATAAATGGCCCCGATCGTTTTCAGTCACGCTCTGCTACCAGCTTCGTACCAAAGGTCTCGATCTCGATGCACTGTTTATCTTGGAAAAGCTGGTACCGGAACTTCCTGGGGGTGAATCACCTCATACGATCCAACGAGTGATCGATCTGGCATTTCTTCTGAAACAGAATTCGATTGCAGAACGGCTTGTGCATTCCGTTGTGGCTTCCGGTAGGTACCGAGATCTGGAATCATATCTGTTCCAAGCGCGTGCCCGCATTGCTCTGGCAGAAGATCGGTCTCAGGAGGGGATCGAGTTTCTGCGTTCGGCGGTCCGTCTTGATCCGGCGAATATCGCGCTAAGGATCAAACTCGGACAATCTCTGAAAAAAGCACATGGAGCCGAAGTCGGAATAGTGTATTTCAGGCAGCTTGCGCAGGAATTTCAAAGTTCAGCCGACGTTCACCTGGCCTTTGCGCATGAGTTGGAACTGGCGGGATTGACTTTGGAGGCGCTTTACGAGTACCGGCAGGCAAACATGCTGTCGCAGGAATCACTCGACCGAAAAGTCGATGAATTGTATCAAAAGCTCGAAATCGACAGCTTCTGGCGGTAATCCGGCTGTCACTGGAGACCAAGTTTCAGCAGATTGCCTTGTAACCCATTGACGCGGATCCAGATGTTTGCGCGTTCCGCCCCTAATTCATTGAGATTGTCGTGCATATCCGACCCGCAGGAGATCGCGAGTCCGGTTGCCCGGATCATGTCAGCGTATGATGCTAGATGTTGATAGTAGGGAACCGTTTCACCGGGTCTGCAATACGAATCGTTGCACTCGATGAAGATTCCCGCGGATTGGAGCATGGCAATGAGTTCCTCGTGGGTGTGCTTCGGGAAGCAGTCCAGAAGATCCGTATGTGCAAGCCCTGTGGGTTTTGGAATCGATGCTCGCAATTCGAGTGTATGCTTCAAAGGGACACCGTTGAGCGGCTTTTCACTGGAATACTCGAAAAGCACATAATCCAGTCGCTCCAGATCCGAGTCGCGGGGGATGCTGGTTCCGTTTAGGAAAACTGACCTTAAATCGATTTCTACGGCTTTTCGGATTGTAATACTCGAACGGTGCCGTTCCGCAAGATCGTCGAGTATGTCGAGGTAACCAGCGAGTGAATCGGGGTGCAGCGAATGCGTCTTGGTTGTGTGGAAATGGTCGCAAAAACCGATTTCGGAGAGACCCGATTCGATTGCGAATTCAACGATTTGTGCCGGCGGGAAGTTCCCGTCGGAAAAAACAGTGTGTAAATGAAGATCACTCATGGCGATTCCTCAAGAAATAAGATTGACAAGGGATCATCGGGCAATCAAGATTTGCCCGGGGCCATGATAGCACAACTGCTGAAGCATATCGCGGGGAGAAGAAGGAAAGCCGTTCCGGTTCGGATCGAGTTATTCGGACCGCACGATATCCTTCGCCTGATGAACTGGACCTATCCGCATCCCTATTCATGTTATGATATTTCGACCGATGAGCGCGAAATGCTCGAGTTTCTAAACGGCGATTACTATGCAGTGTATCGAGGCAGGGACAACCTGATTGGTTTTTTCTGCTTGCGCAGCTCCGCTCGACTGCCTGAGGCGGAATCACTTGGTGTTTATTCTGGAGATGCGCTCGATTTCGGCCTCGGAATGCGGCCGGATTTGATTGGAAAGGGGACTGGATTTGAGTTTGTTCAGGCCGGGATACAGTTTTTTAAGAAGACAGTTCGCCCTCGTGTTTTACGTTTAACCGTGGCGACCTTCAATATCCGTGCGATTAAAGTTTATGAACGGTGCGGGTTTACTGTAGATCGTGTGTTTTCGGTAGGGGATGTGTCATTTCTGATCATGATTCTTGCGTGTGTTTATGAATGAGATTTCTGGATTTCCCAATGCGACCAGTCGTCGGAAGCCGCGGTTGGAGACTGATCTGCGGAAGACCGTCCGGTTTTCAATCGCAGAGGGCATCTTCGCGCAGATGTTTGCGTCGCTAGCGGGCCCTGGCAGTATTTTCCTGACGAAGTTCGCTGTACTTCTCCAGGCGACTCCATTTCAGTTCGGCCTGTTATCGGCCATCGGTCAGCTATCACAACTTTTCCAACCTCTTGGAGCGATTTTCACACGGCATCTGACATCGCGTAAACACATGGTCATCATCCTCTCTGCAATCGGCAGATCGCTGCCTCTCGTCTGGGCATTAGCGGCGATACTGTCCCCTCCTCAACATGCGATCTGGTTCTTTCTGGGGGCTTTTCTGTTGAGTGCGTCGCTGCAGGCGATCAGCGGAAATGCATGGATCGCATGGGTTTCTGATTCAGTTCCTCTGCGGATTCGCGGTCGGTTTTTTTCGTGGAGAACGCAGTATCTGTTGTCTGCCGGTCTGGTCATCGGTCTGCTTGCGGGAAGCTTTCTGGATCTATTCAAGCACGAGCCAGGGTTGCTCCGATCGGTTTTCTCTAAACACACCGTGATCAACTCTATCTTTCAGGAGCATCATCTGCTCACAGTTTTCTTTGGCGTCAACGCCCTCGCAGTCATTCTCGGGCTCTACGGACTCAGAATTCTCTCGTTCCAACCCGAAACTCCAAAACCGATTGAACAGATCCAATGGAGGGATCTGATCGCGATTCCCATCCGGGATCCAAACTTCAGGCGACTGGCGATCTATGGTTTCTGGTGGATGTTCGTCGTCGGGATCGGATCACCGTTCTGGCAGCCGTTCATGCTTCGAAATCTTGATATGTCGCTTGTCGAGATCCAGATTTACGGATTGATTGCAGCGATCGCATCTCTCAGCGTTATTCGTTACTGGGGTTATCTGATCGATCGATTTGGCAACAAGGCGGTGATGCGGATCTGCATTCTGCTCGGAGGCATCAACCCGCTGGTGTGGTTGTTTATCAGCCGAGATTCCTACGGCATTTTATATCTCGAGGCAGCATCGTCGGGTGTTATGTGGGGTGGGGCTGGAATCGTCGCGACGAATTTTGTGCTTGCGATCGCCCCGGAGTCGCAGAAACAGATATACTCAGGTGTCTGGGGAGCCGTAAACGGGATAGCGATGATGATGACGATGGTTTTATCCGGTCTCTTCCTTCCCCCTCCAGTCAAATCGGCTGTCATTGAACTGGAATCCGAGCAGATACTATTCGGATTGACTGGAATTCTGCGTTGGACGACACTGATTCCATTGTCCTGGATTGTGGAGAAGAATTCACCGCCTTTCGGAACTGCGACGATTTTCATCTTGAACTTCGCCAAAGTGCGGATCATTCATCTGGCGGACTGGGTATTGAGGCGAAACGGTCACGAGTAAATAGAGGGCGCAGGCAGATGACGAACAATGTCCGTAAAGATAAATATCCGACGAAGTGGCATTACTACGTAATCCGATATCGAATGCCAATCACTCTGCTGATAACGGTTCTCATCCTGGTGGCATATATCGTCCGTGGTGGGAAACCGCATGACCTGACTGACGCTTCAGGAATCATGGGTCCTGCAGGGATGATACTTGTCGCAATCGGAACGCTGCTCAGATCCTGGGCTGCCGGGGTTATACACAAGCGAGAGTTGATTGCCAGAACCGGTCCGTACGCCATCACGCGACATCCCCTGTATTTCGGATCCCTCGGAATCGCGCTCGGATTTATTACCATCATCGGAGATTGGACAATGCTGATCGGGCTCATGGTCCTGATTGGTTGGGTCTATTACCCGAAAGTTACACAGGAAGAGCGGTCGCTCGAAGAGCATTATGGATCGGCATATCGATCCTATCGGGATTCCGTCGGACTCTTCTGGCCAAAACACCGGCCTCAGGGATTGTTCTCCGTACCCTGGTCACTGACTCAGTGGCGACGGAACCGCGAGTATCTGACGTTCGGTTCAGTCATCGCAGGGCTTCTCCTGCTCGAGATCTGGCGGAGATACTACTGAGTTCGATCGTATGCACGCTTTCAGTTAGTACGATCCGATGCTGAAATGATTGACAAGGAACGGGTGCATCGTTATTGTAAGCCCGTCCTTTCATAAAGAAATCTCGCATGCGCCGCCGGGATTTGAAATGGAGGAGGGGACGGATGAAGAACTCTTTGATGATTCTGGCGGTGGTGGTGTCGCTGTATGCTGCAACGCCCGTTCTGGGAGCGGGTTTCAGTATTTTTGAACAGGGTGCGGCGGCTACTGGCATGGCCATGGCGTTCACCGCTCGCGCAGATGATCCTTCGGCTGTTTTTTACAACCCTGCCGGTATCGCACAACTCGACGGTACGCATCTGTCGATTGGGGCAACATTGATTGCTCCTGAAGCAGAAATGAAAGACCCATATGGCCGGACATGGGAATCAGACAGTCAGGTTTTCGTGCCACCAACCCTGTATGCGACACATAAGTTTTCTGATGTGTTCTCGCTGGGATTCGGAGTGGGCGCTTACTACGGATTAGGGATGAAATGGGATAACAACGAGGATTTCATTTATCGAACTCTCGTGAATGAAGTAAACATCGAATCGCTCTATTTCAATCCGGTCGGAGCATTTTCCTTCGGCGAGCATTTTTCTGTGGCTGCTGGACTCTATTATGTGCGTAGTGAAGTGGATTACTCCGCAAGCATTGATCTCACTCAACTTTCTGCAATGCTGTCACAACAACTCGGCACCACCATCACGTTGCCGGAGGGTGAATTGAAACTCGAAGGGGATAATGATTCAGGCGATTACGGTTTCAATCTCGGTTTCCAAGCCCGTTTCAACCCCTGGCGATTCGGCTTGACCTATCGATCCGAAGTGGAATGCGCATACGAAGGCGATGCCAGCTTTAAAGTGACCCCGACCGGTTATGGTAGTCAGATTGATGCGATTGTGGCGGGCATTCTGCCCGATACAAAAGGCTCAACTTCCATCACGATGCCTGCTTCTGCTTCACTCGGAGTAGCATATGACGTGACTGAAGCTCTTTCCGTTGAGTTCGATATCAACTGGATGGATTGGAGTTCGTACCAATCGCTGGATCTAAACTTCGAGAATCCGACCACGCCTGATAAAAGCCAGCCGAAACATTGGGAAGATGTATACAGTTACCGACTCGGCACGCGCTATCTCGTGACAGAAGCATTTGAGATGTATGCCGGATATCTGTACGACGAAACACCGATCCCGGATGAAACGCTCGATCCGATCCTTCCCGATGCCAATCGACACTCCGTACAATTAGGTGCGGGATATCGTCTCGGTTCGGTGATGATTCAGGCTTCCTATATGGCTCTGTTCTTTGAGGATCGCGAGACGACGACAAATGAACTGGGTGTTAATGGGGATTATAAGTCATTCTCGCATCTGCTCGGGATGCAGCTATCCTACGCTTTCTAATTGAACATTTTACCGGCCCTGGATTGATGCTGGGGCCGGTTCTGTTTCCAATCGTCGAGGTGAAACATGCAGATCAGAGAATTCAGGACGATCCCCGAGGTTTTCCTTTATAGAACGGAAGCTTCTCCGGATAGTACAGCCATTCAGTATAAATCCGATGGAAAATGGTGTTCGATCACGTATGCAGAATTTCGTTCTCGTATCCTTGGCCTGACTGCCTATCTTCATTCGATCGGTGTCGATGCGGGGAGTCGCGCAGCCATCCTGTCCCAGAACTGCCCGGAATGGCTCATGATGGATCTTGCAATTATGTGTGCCGGTGGAATCAGCGTTCCGATCTATCCCACCCTTCAGTCCGTTCAGATCAAGCACATTATCGAAGAGAGCGAAGCCCGGGTCATTCTGGTTGAAAACCGCGAGCAGTTCGAAAAAATCCGATCAGAACTCGGGAACCTTCCCAATCTCCGTGCTGTCCTTTTGAAAGATCCCATCGGTATAGATCTCGGTGAAAACTTGTTCTCTCTTGCTGAAGCTATTGAGAAGGGGCGCCGGTTGCTTTCAAAAACCCGAGATGAGGTGGTCGAACGCGCCCGCAGCGTGGATTCGCAGGATTTGGCGAGCATTGTTTACACATCAGGAACAACGGGGTTGGCCAAAGGAGTAATGCTCACCCACGAAAACTTTATGTCGAATGCGAATGCCATCGCCAGAATTTTGGATTTATCAACGGATGACTCTCTTTTGTCGTTCCTTCCCCTGTCACATGTTCTCGAAAGAACCGCCAGTTTTTTTACTTCCTTTCTGGTCATAGGGCTGAGGTTCTGTTTCGCCGAACGAATTGAGACGGTCGCGGAGAATCTCCGCGAAGTCCGACCCACACTGATGGTCGGCGTCCCCAGATTTTATGAAAAGGTGTACGGGCGGATCCTGGAGACAGTGTATGCGGGATCCAAGTTGAAGCGGACGATTTTTTTCTGGGCAATCAAAGTTGGTGAACGATACCAGCGAGATCGCATGAATCACCGTGAATCATTGGTTGTGCAGATTCAGCATCATCTCGCCCATGCTCTCGTTTTTAAAAAACTGCACGAACGCGTTGGAGGGCAGATGCGGTACTTCATCAGCGGAGGTGCTCCTCTTGAGCCTCGGATCGCAGAATTCTTCTTTGCTGTAGGATTGCCGATATATGAAGGATTTGGTCTGACCGAAACCGCCCCGGTAACGAATGTAAACACACCTGAGCTCTACCGGATCGGTAGTGTCGGAACGACTATTCAAGGTGTACAGGTTAAGCTGGCCGACGATGGTGAGGTTCTTGTGAAAGGCCCGAATGTCTTTAAAGGATACTTCAAGAACGCTGAGGCGACTCAGGAAGCCTTTACTGAAGACGGATGGTTCAAAACAGGTGATATCGGACGAATTGATGCGGATGGCTATCTGTGGATTACGGACCGAAAGAAAGAGATCTTTGTCACTTCAGGCGGGAAAAACATCGCTCCTCAACCGATCGAGAATTTTTTCAAGACCAATGCGCTCATCCAGCAGATCATGCTGGTCGGCGACCGCAGAAACTTTCTCAGTGCATTGATTGTCCCCAATTTCGAGCGTCTGACTGCCTGGGCGCAGAGTCATGGCATCGAATTTACGTCATTCGAAGAACTGATTCAAAAACCCGATGTGATCTCGAAGTATGACGATGAAATTCGAATCATGACTTCGGATTTTCCGAGATTTGAACAAGTGCGAAAGATCATGCTTGTGAGTCGGGAATGGACGGTTGAAACTGGTGAACTGACTCCCACCCTGAAACTCAAACGCAAGGTGATTCTTGAAAACTTCCGGGAAAGAATCGAGAAGTTGTATTCTCAACCGGTGGAGTGATCATGCCACTGTGACGGATTTTGCAAGCGATCTCGGTTTATCTACATTCCGATTCAAGGCAACAGCGGAATAATACGCGAAGAGCTGCCCAAGGATGAGCAGGATGAGTGGGGCGACGAATGGGTGGACTTCGGGCAACACGACCTGATCATCAAATACCGGGTTTCGTTCGCCGAAACCGAATCCGACGAGAAATCCCTTTCTGGCCTTGATTTCCTCTGCATTCGCAATGGTCAATTCGAAAAGTTCCTTTTCGGATGCCGGAGGAACGAAAAACAGTGAGCCGACACCGTCTTCAATCAAGGCGATCGTGCCATGCTTCATGAATCCACCAGGGATACCTTCGCAGTGGCGATAACTGACTTCTTTCATTTTTAGTGCGGATTCGAGGGCGATGCCGGAGTAGACGCCTCGACCGATGAATAACCAGTTTTCAATATGTGCATACCGCTTGGCAATTGTGTTGATAAAACCTTTGGCCTCGTTGATAACCCGTCGAATTGCTGTCGGGGATTCGGAGATCGCTCCTAGGGCATTCCCGTAATCAACGTCTGAGAGGAAACCTCGGCATTTGCCCAATTCGATTGCTGTCCGGATTGCAACGAGTATCTGAGCCATGGCGGCTTTCGTTGACAGGACGCATATTTCAGGACCTGACCCCTGCATGATGGAAAGATCGACTTCATCGACCATGGTCGACCCGATCACATTTATGACCGCAGCAGTCCTTGCTCCGGATCGCTTCGCATGCCGGATGGCTTGCAGCGTGTCATATGTTTCTCCGGATTGGGAGAATGCGATCAGGAGAGTACGGTCATCGATCTGGGCCAGTGAGCTGAATTCATCGGATGAGATAGCCGGGATGAACTTTCCGGCGAGTCTGGCGAAATAGTACTGAGAGATCATCGCGACGTAGAAAGTTGTTCCGATCCCGATCAGATACAAGCGTTCAGCCCGATGAATCTCATTGGCTAACTCGTGAATCGCACAGGGATCGATTTTTAACACTGTCTCGACGGTCGAGGGTTGCTCATGGATCTCCTTGAGCATGTAATGGGGGAATCCGCCTTTTTTCGACATTTCCGGATCCCAGTTGACCCATTTAATCGGTGAATTGACCACATCACCGGTTTCGAGTCTTTTTACAATCGCGGAATGGCGGTTCATCACAACATAATCGCCGTCGGAAATCGTAACGACTCGCCGCGTAAACTCAAGGACGGCGTTATGATCGGACCCGATATAGTTCTCTCCATCTCCCAGCCCTAAAATCAGCGGGCTTTCGCGTCTGGCACAATAGATATTCTCCGGTGCATGAGTGGTGATGAAGGCGAACGCGAAAGTGCCTTCGATCATCTGAGTGGTTCTTCTCAGTGCAATTTCAATGCTCCCGGTCTTGTTGTACATGTCCTCGATCAGATGAACGAGGATTTCCGTGTCGGTTTCCGAAACAAAACGATGACCGCCGGCTTGCAGTTGATCCCTAAGTTGTCTGTAGTTGCTGATGATACCATTATGAACGAGAGCAAAATCGCCATTGCAACTCAAGTGAGGGTGGGCGTTGATCTGGTTGGGGATGCCGGTGGTTGCCCATCGCGTATGGCCGATTCCGACCTTCCCGTCCAACTGAAGAAAGTTTTGCGAATCACTGACGGTTTGCACATTTCCCTGATCCTTACGAATCTCGATCCCCGATCCGTCCAGAACCGCTATCCCGCATGAATCATAACCCCGATACTCGAGGTTCAATAATGACTTGAGAAGTTTGTTCGCAACTCGTGATGCACTTGCTATCCCGGTGATTCCACACATGATCAGTCTCTTTCAATTGTTGAGAGGTTTTCCGATTCTGGACAAAGTCGCATGATGCGGTATGCGGCTGTTCGGCGGGATTTTTGTCCCCGGGAGCATGGTATGACCTGCCCCGATCCAGCAACGGTCTCCTATCAACGCTCCAAGTTTGTGAAGGCCTGAGTCGAAATCACTGCCTCTGAGATCGACGTGTATCGGGGACTCATCGATATTGATATTGACTGTGACAGTTCCGGATCCGATATTGACGTGCTCTCCGATAATGGAATCTCCGATGAAACTCAGACGTCCGATTTCAACGTTCTTGAACAGGACCGAATTCTTCATCTCCACATCAAATCCAATAACGGAGTTTTCGCCGATTGACGTGAAATTCCGGATCAATGCGCTATGACCGATGAAACTATTCCGTCCGATGAAGCAAGGACCCAAGATATTGGTCCCAACCTTGATGACGACTCCAGGTTCGATGACTACCGGCCCTTGGATGATACACGAGTCACCGAAAACGACATCTGAAGCAATTCGGGATTCGGTCCACTCTCCCATTACGATATGGTTGGCTGTCAAGATGTCCCATGGATAACCAAGGTCGACCCAAGCGCCTTCCCAGATCGATGCGAAAAATGATCCCTCCCGCGCCAGATCGCAGAACGCATCGATGATTTTTCCATTATTGTTTTCAATGTATCGGAGGAAGTATGAAGGCAGAATGAAAGCCCCGGCAAGGATGTAATTGCCGAGATCTGTGCGCTGAGGTTTTTCGATGATGTCAGTAATCATCATGTTATGGTCCATATAGATGTTGCCGTAGTCTCGTGAGTCATTTGTCAGGCAGACTGCCGCGACCGGCTTCTGGATGCTTCTGAAAGTGTTGAGAAGATTGGCGAGCATGTTGTGGGAGAATAAAATGTCACCATAGATCAGCATAAAGTATTCCGTCTCTTGGATCCGGTCACGATTCATCATGACGGCAGGTCCAACGCCGGTCACTTCCTGTTGGTCCACAACATGAAATGAATATTCGGATGACGGAAAATGCGCCAGATGTTGACGAACTTTGTCGCCGTGGTGTCCCGTCAGGATATCGATCTGGTTTAAACCGATTTCCGATAGAAAGCGCAAAATCCGGGAAAGAAGTGTTTCTCCGCAAATCTCAATCAGAGGCTTCGGTCTGGTTTCCGTCAAGGGTGTCAATCTGGATCCCCGTCCTCCGGTCAATAGCAGTACTTTCATCGGTGACTCCTTTCCTGAGCGACGTCGGGATTTTAGCAGGACCATCCTGAAATGAAAACGCTTCATTCCGGCTATGGTCGCTCCGCCACAGGGTGATACAAAATCACACATTTGATGACGCGGATTTCCAGCAATCGCCCGTAACATCTCACTCCTCCTTAAAACAACCTCTCCGATTCCAAGAGATCTCTTAACTCCATGTTTTCATATCGAAAGGTTTGGCATGCCCTTTGCTTGAAATGATTGCGAGATTGGAGACTTGCGATGCGATTCGACCCCGACAGCAGAACATCCGAAAGCATCGAGAATCAGTTCGATCTCGAAGAACGGATTACCGAATCAGAATCGACTTCAGATACGGCGAATCTGGATATCATCGACCTGTATTTCGATGAGATGGGTTCGATCTCCACTCTCAGTCGCGAAAAAGAACTGACCATCAGCAAGCGCATAGAAGAAACATCTTCAGCATTCCTCTATAAACTGTCGATGATTCCATTCATCCATCATCGAATTCTTGATTTCGGAGAGGAGTGTTTGGCGAAAGAGCGAAAATGGGATGACGTTTTTAAACCGCGCCCTGTCTTTGCGGAAGGAAATACCCGGAAGCTTATCTCGGAAGACCGGGATAAAATTTTGATCCGGCTAAAGGATGAACTGGCGGTTCTAAATCACATCAAAACCATGGATGTCCATCACTCATCCTTTGATCTGATCACTAAGTTTCACACCATAAAAATATCGGGTCTGATTCGTGATCTAGATCCGACACCAGAAGCTTGTAACGAATTACGAATTCTCTTTTTACGCCAATATGCCATTGCCTTGAAGAATCCCGACCAATCTCGAGGACTCGTTTTCGATACATTGACACAAGTTCGTCTCGATGTTCAGGATGTCGAAGAATTCTACGATCGCATGATGGAAGCCAAGAATGCGTTAATTGAGGCCAACCTGCGTTTGGTAGTCAGTGTTGGAAAACGATTTGCGAATCGTGGCCTTCCATTTTCCGATATTCTCCAGGAAGGCAATCTCGGTCTGATAAAGGCTGTTGATAAATTCGATTATCGTCGCGGGTATCGATTCTCAACCTATGCCACTTGGTGGATTCAACAATCCATCATCCGCGCGATCGCCGAGCAGGGCAGAACAGTCAGAATTCCACTTTACATCACAGAAACCGTCTCGAAAATCAATAAAATAAGCAGCCAATTGCAGCAGAAGAACAGAAGAGATCCGACTCTTGAGGAACTGGCTGTCGCTTCGAGTAACCCCCTGAAGAATGTTCATTTGTACTTCAATGTGATCAAAATGCCCTATTCACTGGAAATGCCTATCGGAGATGATGATGAAGGGCATTTGAATGAGGTGATTGCGGATGAGAGTGTACGATCACCCATCGAAATCATCGAAGAACTGAACCTGAAAAAGCTGATAGCAGATGTGCTCGATACCCTCCCGGAGCGTGAGAAAATCATTATCAAGATGCGGTTCGGGATCGATTCAGGAAAAGAGTACACACTTGAAGAAATCGGTAGTGTCATGGGATTGACTCGGGAACGGATTCGTCAGATAGAAATGGAAGCACTACGAAAAATCAAGCACTCCGCAACCGAGCGTGATCTGGAGACGTTCAATGTTTGAACTGATATTGAAGGGTCAACGAATGCGCTTGATTTGTTCTTCTGCATTCTTGGCTTCTTCCGAAAATGGAAATCGATTGATTAAATCTCGGAAAACACGCCTGGCGTTCGTGTTGTCACCTAACTCAGCATGAGATAATCCAAGTTTCAACATGGCGGCGATGTATTTATCACTGGAAGCGAAACCGGAAACGACTGATTCAAAGGTCGTACGGGCTTCTTCATACTGCTTCAATGCAAAATATGACTCTCCGATCCAGTAAAGCGCATTGTCAACGAGATCCGATTCAGGGAATGCATTTTTAAACTCTGAGAATTCCAAGATAGCGAGATCATACTTTTTTATCAGATAGTCATTGTAAGCTGTTTGATAAAACTGCTCCGGTGTACGATCGCCAAATTTGGCCTCCGGAATACCTGGACTATCTGGAAAGACGACAGGTGAGGTGCCAGAGAAGGAATGGAGCTGATTTTCAATCTCTGTCAGTGCCGTTTGCAGATCACGCAACTGAGCTTTGATCTCCGATGATATCCTTGATCCATCACCGCAATCAGAAACAACAGTGTCCAGTTTTATCTGCAACGAGGCGAGATCCTTTGCAAGTTGTTCGTACTCGGCGCGGGATTCGGAACGATAGGTCTTGAGCATCTCCTGAGTTCGCATCGTTTCTAACTCGATCTTGGCAAACTGACCGCCCGCACACCCATAAAAAAACACTGCCGTCCAGGCAAATAGGACGGCAGTGTATCGGTTCATGATGAGAAAATCAGACCGAGCAAGAATGTCTACTGATTGATCGCGATATGACCGCGGCGATTCTTGCTCCAGCATGATTCGTTATGTTCCATGCAAACCTGTTTTTCTTCTCCGAACGTAATCGTCTCGATCACGCTTTCAGAAATGCCTTTTGACACGAGGTATTTTTTAATAGATGCAGCGCGGCGTTCTCCAAGGCCAAGGTTGTATTCATTCGAACCGCGCTCGTCACAATGCCCTTCAACGGTGATTCGCAAATCTTTGTTGTTTTTAAGGTAATCGGCTTTCTTGTCGAGATTGGTTTTGGCATCCGATGAGAGTGTTGACTGGTCAAAATCGAAGTAGACATCTACATCAGACAGAGCAGCCTGGGCTTCGAGCAACTTGATTTTTTTCGGATCATCCATGCCTGACTTGCCGGTTTCATCCTTTGTTGTCATCTCGGTTTTCGGGCCGGTTTTACCTTCGTCGACTTTCGGGGCTTTCTTATTAGAACAGCCGGAAATCATCAACGAAGCGCCAATGAAACCCACCATCACGAAATTGAAAAATTTGGTCTTCATAACTTCCTCCAGGTAAAGAGTCTATCCGTTCATCTTCCAAAGTCGAATCGTCCGGCACACTGCCGGCTCATCTTGAACGTGTTATCATACAATTAGATTTCGGGATTTCAAGAGATTTCGAGTGGACTATCGCGACCAGGACGGATTTGCACAGATTCCGTGCATGATCAGGACCGGCCGGACTTTCTGACCCGAAAGATCCGATATATACAATCCCTTGCCGCCATTCCTAGATGAAATAAAGGTGAAGTGGCGTCCATCACGAGCAAAGCATGGATCTTCGTTGTGTCCTGCATCCGCGGTTACTTGATGATCATCGGAACCATCGGGGTGAACGAGCCATAGATTGAAGACGCCTTCTCTGCGACTGTGATACACGATCCAATCGCCTCGCGGAGACCAGTCAGCGGCAGTGTTGTAGTCTCCCGTGAATGTCAGACGGCGGAGATTTCCCCCCTCGATGTCCATGATGTAAAGCTGCGGATCTCCACCTCGATCCGATGTGAACACCAGTTCATTCCCGCTGGGCGAAAAGCTGGGATTGCAGTCAACTCCAGGGGTCGATGTAAGTCGCTTCGGGCTTTTTCCAGAAACAGGAGCGACCACGATTTCCGGGTCTCCGTCGAAACTCATCGACCACGCAAGAAACTGCCCATCTGCTGAGACTGCCGGTGTAATATTCATTCCGCCTTTGACGAGCGGTGATGACTTTGCTGATTCCAGATCATAAACGTAAAGGTCGGGCCGACCACCCGCATAGCTTGTATAGAACAACGTCCCTCCGCCCGGCGCCCAGGCAGGTGAGAGGTTTGTCGTTCCGTTCGCGGTAACTTCGTGCAGCAATCCTCCATCCGGATCCACAACGTAAATCTCCTGATGTCCGGATTTATTCGAAACAAAGGAGATTTGACTGAAACTAATTCCACGCTCGCCCGTCAGCCGAAACTGAACTTCATCCGCAAATTTGTGGATGACAGTACGCAATTTCGTATAAGGCGTCTTGTACCGAACACCGATGATTTGGTTTCCCATCGGCACATCGAACAATCGCATATTAACCTCGATCTCGTCCCCACTCATGTTGATGTGGCCGGTGATCAATGCGGCGATACCGGCCAGATACCATTCTTTGAAGTTCGGATTGGTCACTTCGGTGGTACCGGTAGGAACAAACCTTGAGATATCGACAACAGTAAAGCGATTTGAGTATTCGAGATCCTGAACGAAGATGCGGTGAATCTCTTCGATGATGGATTCGTTTCCAGGTTGAGCGCATGTGAAGAAAGGCAGTGCGATATCGATCGGCTTTGCTTCCCCGGATGTAATATCGAGTACGACATCCATTGCTCGACCGGAAGTTTGCAGAAACAGAGTTGCGGCTATGAGCGCGCAGACTGCGATTGTTATTCTCGATGGGAACCATGAAATCGTCATCATATGCTCCTTTTATTGCTCATAAACAAAACCGAAATGCACCCCAAGTGTTGAATCAGGATAGTCCTTGGGAAGCGGCGGAAACTGAGTAACCGCTTGAATCGCTCGCAGAGCAGATCGATCCAGTGCCGCGTCGCCAGAGGGTTCTTCGATTTCCGAGGACACAATATTCCCGCCTCGATCAATCTTGAATGCGATGACCACACGGCGAGGTGTTCCCGTAACCGGGGTTTCGACCATGGGCATCCATAGTTCACCGATCCGGTTCTTTAGCATGTTCAGATAACTCATGAATGGAAAGTAGACTGCATCGACCGACATTGAACCGGAGGCTTTTCCTGATCCCTTGGTCTGCATCGGGAAGTAGTTTCCACCTTCTGGAGATGATGCAGCAGGCTTCGGGGTCCAGTTATCCCCCCGCTTCTTGATCCTGTCGCCTTCCTCTTTTGTCATATCCACTAACTCGTCTTTGTTCGCGGCTGGTTTACTGACTGCCTGAGTCTCAGGCTCCGGCTGTGTTTGCTTCTCTGGTGGACGAGCCGGTTTGGATGACTCTGTCGTGACTCCCGCCGTGTTTTTACCGGCTGGAAGATCGACCATCGAGATATCCATAACAGGTAGAAATATTTTCTTCGATTTTCCAAATGTGGGCAGGAAAAGCACGAGTGCCGCAAACATCACATGAAAAGCGATGGACACAAATAGAGGCGTCATACGGGACGTCTTTTTTATTTCGAAGCCGTTACTTAGAACTTCCACGGCTACTTTTCCTTCACTTCCTTGATGTCCAGGGGTTTGGTCACCATTCCCATCGTTCTAACCCCGGACTTCTTGATAATATCGATGACCTGAACAACGTAGCCATACGGGAGTGATTGGTCGGCCTCGAGAAACAGCGCTTCGATCTGATTCGATGCGTTCATGGATCTGAGTTTATGCTCGAGATGCTCGAGGGGAATCTTGCGGTTGTCGAGATAGACATCCTTGTTGATGGCGATTGAGAGAATGTAACGACCCTCAGTCCCCTCCGGGAAGAGGCGTTCTGATGCTTTCGGCAAGGTGACATCTATACCCTGTTTCATCATCGGAGCGGTCACCATGAAGATAATTAGCATGACGAGCATGACATCAACCAGTGGCGTGACATTGATGTCGTTCAACCCGGAACCGATCGAATGACTCCTTCGACGGCTCGATCCGGTGGATGGCATTGGGGAAGAACCTCCGCTCTGCATATCAGTCGATGCTCGCGAGAAATGTGGTTCTGAATCGCTCGAAGACACTGATCGAAATCCGGATCTTGCTCAGGAACACATTGTAACCAATGACCGCGGGAATGGCGGCCAATAGACCGACAGCCGTGGCGATCAACGCTTCCGCGATGCCGGGGGCGACCGCCGCAATACTCGCGGATCCCGCTGCTCCGATGCTCCGGAAGGCATCCATAATGCCCCAAACTGTTCCAAACAAACCAATAAATGGGGTAACCGATCCGCAGGTGCCCAGGAATGGGAGTCTTTGCTCGAGTCTCTGGATTTCGATCCCGATCGCATCGTCGATGGCCATCTCCATCAGATGATACGCGCTTGAATTCTGGTCGACAGCAGGCCCCCCGCCTTTTTTCCTAAGAACCTTGAAACCGGCAATGAATATCCGCGAGAGGGGGTCCGGTTTGAGCGATTTGATCGCCTGGACTACATCATCAAGATTGGAGGCTTTCTTGAATATTCCTAGAAAACGCTCCGCTCCGGCTGCATTTCGACGGAACATGAGCCATTTGTCGAGCATGATACCCCATGAAATCAGAGAAAAAACGACCAGAATGAACAATACTATCTTGGCCGCAATCCCTGCGTGGTAAATCAGATTGACAATATCGTTCCCTAAAACAGTACCTGATCCGATCGTCGTTTCTACAATCCCATTCATCGCGTTCGCTACCTCATTTTGGAAAATTAAATTAAATCAATCAGATGTGTCATCAGTTACGAAGACTCTTCCTGTATTCTTTCACAGCGCCATGATGTTCCTCAAGAGATTTGTTGAAAACATGACCTCCAGTCCCATCCGCTACAAAGTAATAATATGCGGTTTCAGCCGGGAAACAGGCGGCATAGAGCGCTTTCTCACCAGGATTGGCGATCGGTCCTGGCGGCAAACCCGGCGTGGTATAAGTGTTGTAGGGATCTACCGCATCGAGATCACTCCGGCGGATGTTTCCATTAAAAGTGCCACGATTGGCATAGATGACAGTCGGGTCACATTGCAGCAGCATTCCACGCTTGAGACGATTTATAAAGACAGAGGCAACGATGGGACGCTCGGAATCGACCCGCGTCTCTTTCTCGATCAGAGACGCCAAAGTGACAACTTCATGTGTGGAAAAACCATTCCGTTGCGCAGCCGCAATCCAGTCTGGCTTCAAAACTGTCCTGAATCGAGAAAACATCATCGCTACCAATTCGTCAGGACGAGTTCGTCGAACCAGCGAATAGGTATCCGGAAAAAGGTACCCTTCCCATCCGGTAATCGGAGTCTGGAAGTCAGGGACAGAAAATCGACGGACCGACTCAATCAACTCCTGATGAGTTCCAAACCCTTTACTTTCCCATAACTCCGCCATTTCATCGATGGTCAGACCTTCCGGTATGGTCAGCAACAGCCGATAGACCGATCCCGCAGTGAGTATCTCGTGAATGTTTCGCGGAGTCATTTTCGATGACAGTAAATACTCACCCGCTTTGATCTTATCGAATGTGTCAAGCCGATATCCCATGAAGAGAAAAACGCTCGAACTCGAAATCAGGTCTTTTTTTTCGAGTTGCCTGGCGACCATTTCAAATGACTGCCCAGGCAGCACCTCAAAAAACTGATCCTGACCTGCCGGATCGAGTGGATGATCGAAAGACAGGATCATTGCGTGCAGCATGTAAATGGTGGTCAGCAGGATTACCGCCAGGCACAGATAGATGGACCGGTAAGTGCGACGTTTCATCCGGAGATCTCTGCGGATCGATTCAAACGATCGAGGTATCCCTGAAGGATGATGACTGCCGCGAGGCTGTCCACGTGGTTTTTCCGCTCTTTTCGCCGCATATTGGCCTCGATCAATGTCCGTTCGGCCGATCGTGTGCTCAAACGCTCATCCCAAAAGCTGACCTCGATGGACACGATCCGACTAAGTTCATCGGCAACTCCCCGGACATTCCTCGCAGCCGGACCTTCTGATCCGTTCATGTTAAGAGGCAGTCCGACAACGATTGAGCGGATATCGTATTGTTCGATGAGTTTCCCGATATGTGAGGCCAGTATCTGAACCGTCGAAAACGGATGCATCTGTAAAGGCTGGGCCGTCCAATTCAAAGGATCGCTGATGGCGATCCCGATTCGTTTCGATCCGAGATCGAGTCCGAGAATGCGATGTGTCATGAGGAGAAAGGCGTAGGGGTCAATCGATGCTGAGCCGGGATCGTTCGGTGGAGGCAGTGACAAAACGATGTTTGTCAACGCCGGGAACTGACCACGACACTCGTATGCTGATTCGCTTTGTGGCTGGCGGCAGGTTGATATTGAGTGGGGTTTCGCCCGGTTCCCAACTTTCGTCATCTTCCGAGTCATCGATGTCGATGTGACGCTCAAAAAAGTAACCGCTGCCCGGCGAGCTTACGATGTCACGAAGCGTGTTTGTTCCATCGACATTGAAACCGCAGGGGCCATGATCTGCGCACATCCCTCCGTTTACCTCAGGAAGAATGTAAATGTAGGCGAGTCCTTCGGAAGCCAGATCGGAAAAATCCCGGTAATCGATCAGGTCGTAATCGAGCGTCTTGATTCGTTCCATCTTTTCTTCGATGAAGGTCAGGGCATACTGGGTCAGAAGTGCTTCCTTGATGGATTTCTGAGCATAGAAGAAGAAAGGAAGGATTCCCATGAATGCGGTGATCATGACCACGAGTGAAATCATGAGCTCAAGAAGAGAAAACCCTTTATAATTGAAAATGTGGAGTTTCAACATGCTTTTTCTCCCAAACACATTTTATTTACAGGAAATAGCTGTAAAAAGTCAAGGAGGACCATCCCCGATATCAGTCGATCCCATACTTCTTTCGTTTCTCGAGCAGTGTCTTCCGATTGATTCCCAGGATCCTGGCTGCGGAGGATTTGTTCCCCTTCGTTTCCTTCAATATTTTCCTGATGTATACCTCTTCGAGATTTTCAAGGCTGAGGCGGCGCACTGTTGCTGTCTCGACCATCTCCATCGCCGTTTCCGTCGGTATCTCCTGCAGCATCTCAGGCGTAAGGGTGCTCTGAACTTCACCGCCCGGGAGTGCAATCAGAATCCGTTCCACCGCATTTTTCAGCTCACGAACATTTCCCGGCCAGTCATATGACTGGAAGCGTCGGATGACCGCATCAGGGATGAAGGGGGGAACTCTATGGTGGATCTCTGTGAACTGCTGGACGAAGTGCCGGGTAAGCAAGGGGATGTCGTCCAGACGTGATCGCAACGGGGGAACGACAACCCCGACGACATTCAATCGATAAAACAGTTCTTCACGGAACAAACCGCTACGGATCAAACGGTTGGGATCGACACGAGAACTTGAAACCAGCAGGATATCGAGTTGCACGCGGTCCGTCCCTCCGACCCGCTCGAAACATCGATCCTGGATGACACGCGCCAATTTGGCCTGGGCGGAAAGAGAGAGATCCGGTATCTGATCGAGATAGATCGTCCCGCCGTTAGCCTGTTCGAGCCGACCGATCCGTTGTCTGATGGCACCCGTAAACGCACCGCGCTCATGCCCGAATATCTCGGAGTCGAACAGATCCAAGGATATTCCCGAGCAGTCGATCTTCATGAAACATTGATCACGACGGCTACTGGTATAGTGGAAAAATTGTGCGATCAGATCTTTGCCAACACCACTTTCACCAATGAGCATCAGTGGAGATCCATACCGGGATACCTGCCGGACTTGTTCAATAAGACGCAGCAATTGAGGATTTTGGGAAACGATTTGAGGAAGCGGGAATGTCACGCGTCGGCAGGGGAAGGCGACCCGGGTTTCGGGCGAAGTCTCGGGGCATGGTTCCAGAGGTTTTCGAGTCGGTAGAAATCCCGGATATGATCCAGGAAAACGTGCACAACAATGTCGCCGTAGTCGAGAAGTACCCATTGATTCAAAGCTCGACCTTCCCAATGACCAGGCCGGACTTTATGTTCGGCCAATCGGGCGACGATATGATCCGAGATCGCTTCGACCTGACGCTCGGATGCGCCAGAACAGATCACAAAAGCGTCAGTGATAGATCCCTCGATATTTGAGAAATCCAGAACGACCACATTCTCGGCTTTCTTGTCCTCAGCCGCGGTGATAATCAAATGAAGCTTGTCCTCGAAATTGATGTCGACCTCCAGTCCCATTCAAAGCACGCCTGAAACTACCATCGCATTGACCTGATTGTCAACGGACCGAATGGCAAGCAGAATCAATGGGTTTCTAGCAGCAAAGAATAGGAGTTGACATCGAGATTCATGCTGATTATGCTTGCACCTCGTGTTTTTAGCACGTTCTGGAGGTTCAACGATGTTTGCAGTACTAGAGACCGGTGGAAAACAATATCGAATTGAGAGAAACAGTATAATTACCGTTGAGAAGCTCGAAGGGGAGAACGGCAATCAGCTGGAACTGGATAAAGTTCTTCTCCTTTCAACGGACGACAGCACACTGATCGGACACCCCTACATCGCGAACACGATCGTAAAGGCCACGATTCTCGATCAGTTCAAAAGCAAAAAAGTGCGGGTCTACAAGATGAAACCGCGCAAACGCTACCGTCGGACGCGAGGACATCGACAGAACTATACGAAGCTTCGGATTGATGATATCCAGGTTTCGGCGTAGCATTGGAGATCCAACATGGCACACAAAAAAGGCGGCGGAAGCTCACGCAATGGAAGAGACAGTCACAGCCAGCGGCTGGGAGTCAAGCGATTTGACGGAGAGATTGTTAGCGCAGGCAGTATTCTCGTCAGACAGCGCGGAACCTGTTTCCACCCCGGATTGAATGTGGGCAAAGGCAAGGACGATTCCTTGTTCGCGAAAATTGACGGAGTCGTGTCGTTCCTTGAGCGCAACGGTCGACGACAAATCAGTGTCCAGCCGATTGAAGTGAACGGCTGATTCTCTGTTCACATAGTTCTCAGATTATGATCGGGAGGACCGGTGAGCAGTTTTGTCGATGAATCCCGAATCGAGATCAAGTCCGGCGACGGCGGGCCCGGAGCGATCAGTTTCCGGCGCGAGAAGTTCATTCCGCGCGGTGGGCCAGATGGTGGAGACGGCGGACGAGGCGGAGACGTTATTCTGATCGCAGATCTCGGATTGAGAACTCTCCTGGAGTATCGCTACAAAAAGGTATTCAAAGCTGGAAACGGGTCACATGGAGGCAGCCGCATGTGTCATGGAAAAAATGGCGCGGATTGCACCATCCATCTTCCGGTCGGCACTCTCGTCTATAATGATGACTCCGGAGAGTTACTTGCGGATTTGATTGAACACGGCCAGTCCGTTGTATTGGCACATGGCGGCCGTGGCGGCAAGGGGAACGCCTTTTTCGCAACAGCTGTCATGCAAACTCCCAAGTTTGCTCAACCGGGAGAACCAGGGCTCGCTCTGAAACTCCGCCTCGAATTGAAGTTACTTGCAGATGTCGGGCTTGTCGGCTTTCCCAATGCCGGAAAATCCACACTCATCTCAACCGTGTCCGCCTCGAAATCGAAAATTGCCGATTATCCCTTCACCACCCTTCATCCGCATCTCGGAGTCGTCAGACTCGATACGGAACGGTCATTTGTCATCGCGGATATCCCAGGACTGATTGAAGGCTCTCATCGCGGAAAAGGACTCGGAGACCAGTTCCTCAAACATATCGAACGTTCATGCGTTATCATCCTTGTGATTGATGTATCGCAGTACGCGGTACCTGAGGCGGATATCGCTGCAGAGACTCTGTTTCGAGAAATCGAATTGTTCAGTCCGGGAATGTCGCGGAGAATTTGCGCGATCGCCGCATCGAAATTGGATCTTCCGGTTGCCAGCGACGGGATGAAAAAATTGGAAGAATTCGCACAGAGCAAACACATAGAGCTGTTCAGGATTTCCGCAGCGACAAGACTCGGCACACAGGACTTATGCAACGCTCTATATAGGATTTTAAAAGAGAACATTAGCGAGGAAGAACCTTGAAAATAGGAATCTTCGGCGGCACATTTGATCCAATTCATCTCGGACATATTATCGCTGCTGAAATGGTCCGGGACCGTTTCCAGATCGACAGGATGTACCTTGTTCCGGCATTCCTGCCTCCGCATAAGCACCGCCCGGATATCATCTCACCGATCCATCGGTTCGCAATGGTGAAACTCGCTGTTGAAGGAAATCCAGGATTAGCGCCGTCGGATTTCGAGATTGCCCGTCAGGGCAACTCGTACACCGTTCATACGGTCGAGCACTTTCGATCCGAGGGTGAGATCTATCTGATCATGGGTCACGATTCGTTCAGCATATTTGAAACTTGGAGACGGTACGAGGATATTCTCGCGATGTGTCGAATTGTTCTGCCGATCCGCCCGGGATTCGATCCGGTCGACTGGTCCCGTTTCGGCGCGGAGATTACTAGATACCGCACGGAGGGTAGAATCATCGACGTCCATTGGGACAAAGAAAACCGGGAATCGGAGTGCATGGATTGGAAAATCGCTCTCGTTGGCATCCCCGGACTGGATGTTTCCTCAACCGAGATCAGGTCACGGGTTGCATCCGGACGTTCCGTACGGTATCTGCTGCACGATTCGGTTGTGGAATACATCGACACCCATGGAATCTATCGGCGTCAAGGATTGAACGGGAGCAAATAAACTATGCGGATTTTACTGACAAATGACGACGGAGTGCGAGCGCCGGGTCTGGCGGCATTGGTTGCGGAATTCGAGCCGATTCATGATCTGACTGTTGTCGCTCCGGCTTCTGAGATGAGCGCCGTGAGTCATGGTCTGACGATCCGCCACCCGCTTCTGTGTGATCCATGCACCGTGCTGAATCTCGATGCCATCGCCG
>CAYYMM010000023.1:0-27725 GCA_964472395.1 uncultured bacterium
GTGCGTCGCGCGGCACGAGCGCACTTGGGTCTTGACTTTCGCCTTAGTTTCGCCTTATATTTGAGATAGGCGAACAAAAGGAGAAAGCCATGAACCTCACCCCGCGCCAGAAACAGATTCTCGAGTATATTCAGCAGTACATCGGGCATAAGGGCGTCGCGCCCACGGTGAACGAGATCCGCGATCATTTTCATCTCGGATCGCTGGCCACCGTTCACAAGCATCTCCAGGCACTCGAACACCGAGGCGCTTTGAAGCGGGATCCCCGCCGGGCACGGGCGATGGACATCGTTCCCGTGTCGGCGTTTCCCGGTGTCGACATCCCGATGCTCGGGTTGATCGCCGCCGGCCAGCCTATCACAGCGCTCGAAAACCCCGACACGTTGTCGATCCCCGAGGACATGTTGGGGCGTCGTGAAACGTATGCGTTGAAGGTAACGGGTAATTCGATGATCGGGGATGGCATTCATGATGGTGATTTCCTGATTGTCGAGTCGCGGCAGACCGCTGAGGATGGTGAGATTGTCGTTGCGCTGATCGGAGGCACCGATGCAACGGTCAAGCGGTTTTTCCGTGAGGGTCGACGGATCCGGTTGCAGCCGTCGAACGATGCGATGGAACCCATTTATGTGTCCGATACGGAAGTGATGATCCGCGGTGTCGTCATCGGGCTGATCCGGAAGTATCAGAGGTAGGAGGCGGACATGGTGGAGCAGGAAATTGGGATTCGGCCGGCCGACGAGGTGCTCTCGGTCGACTGGTTCGATCTGAATCGTCGGGTTTTGCATGTGGACATGGATGCGTTTTATGTTGAGGTGGAGTTGCTCAAGCATCCCGAGTTGCGCGGGCGGCCCGTGATTGTCGGGGGAAAATCACCACGCGGTGTTGTCTCGACCTGTTCGTATGAGGCGCGCGCGTTTGGTGTGCATTCTGCGATGCCATCGGTGCAGGCGCAGCGTCTGTGTCCTCATGCGATCTGGCTCGGGGGTGATTTCCCTGCATATGCCTATTATTCGGATCGCGTTTTCGATATCATGAAGCGGTACTCTCCCGAGGTGGTACGCTTATCGATCGACGAGGGCCGTGTGGATTTGACCGGCAGTGAGCGTCTCTTCGGGCCGGCACCGGACATTGCCCATCGGATTCTGACAGAAATCCGTGAAGAACTCGGGTTGCCGGCTTCGGCAGGGCTGGCGAATTCCGGTACGGCAGCCAAGATCGCAGCGGAGTTAGCTAAACCCCGAGGACTTGCGGTGGTGTTGCCGGGATACGAACCGGATTTTCTAGCGCCGCTTAAAATTGAACGTATTCCAGGTGTCGGCAAGCGGAGTCTTCCGCGGTTTCACCAATTCGGCATCCGGACGATCGGAGATCTGGCGACGCGAACGCCGATGGAGTTGATGCGGGTATTCGGCAAGTGGGCGGGACATCTGCATTCGATTGCGACCGGGAAACCCTCGCGGGTATTCCACCACCAACCCGTTGCGCCGAGTCGCAGTCATGAAACGACGTTTGCGAGGGATGTCATCGAACCGGGACAATTGACCAACGAAATGCGGCATCTCGTCGAAAAACTCGGCTTCAAACTCCGTCAGGAAGGCCTCCGCGCGCGAACGATCACAGTCAAGATCCGCGATGGCAGGTTCAATACGATCACCCGGTCGCATTCTTTTTCCGAGCCTGTCGATTCGGATCGGTTGATTTTTCCTGTTGCGTGCCGGCTGCTTCTTGATAATCTGCCGTCGAGGATGGGTGTCCGTTTGATCGGTATCGCGGTCCACAACCTGAGTCGCACGCAGATCCAACTCGACCTGTTCCGCCAGGAATCGGCTCGGACGGACACCTTCTATCGCACGGTCGACGCCATCAAGGAGAAATTCGGCCGTAAGTCGCTCGGGTTCGGTCTCCGAGCGATCAAGAAGGGCAACTGACCGGCGGGGACAGCGGATCGGGCATGTGAAAATCCATTTCATCTGGGCAGCCTGGGAAAAACTGTACCGGTTGAATTACAATATTCCACCGATGGGGATTCTCCGGGTTGCCGGCATGACCCCTCCGGATATCGACGCCGTTTTCACCGACGAAATGGTCGCACCGGTCGACCGGAATTCAGATGCCGACATTATCGCCATTTCGTTTCTGACCCCCGCCGCACCGCATGCGTATCAACTGGCCGATCATTTTCGCGCCAACGGCAAGTATGTCGTCCTGGGCGGAACGCACACGACATTGATGCCCGAGGAAGCCGGGAAACATGCCGATACGGTCGTCATCGGTGAGGCCGAGGGGATCTGGGAGGATTTCATTTCCGATTTTCGTTCGGGTCGACCACACCCTTCCTACCGGGCACCGCATCTCCCGGATCTCGGAAATCTGGCGAGCGTGCGTCGATCACTCCTCCCCAAACGGGTGTATCCTTACAGCAACCCGGTTCTATATGGAATCGAGTCCATGGAACTGAGCCGTGGGTGTACATCGAACTGCGCATACTGCCTCGTGCCGTCTACCCAGGGCCCCGTGTTCAGAAACCGCCCGATGGAGGATGTATGCCGTGAGTTTGATGCGGTTTCTCGGACAGATGGCATCCTGTTCTTCACCGATAACAATCTGCTGGGTAACTGGTCGTTCACTCGTCCCGCCCTGGAAGCGCTCGTGCCGCACCGTAAAGACTGGATCGGATTGATGGCGCCTGAAGATGCTGCACGAGATCCTGTCCGGCTCGAACTGCTCCTTGAAAGCGGATTGTGCGGTATTTATGGAACGGTGTTTGCCATTACCGGAAATGAGCCTCCGAGTGTCCTCGAAAACCGCAAGCGAAATCTCAGACGGCTGATCGAAGCGGGGGTCGTAGTGATTGCCACGTTTGCGCTGGGGTGGGATGATCATGACCAGACTGTCTTCGAGCGCACCGTTGCGTTCTGTCTGGAAGCCGGGTTGACGGTTCCCGAGTTCATCATCAACACCCCGTTTCCCGGCTCGCGGTTGTTCCGGCAATACCGGGAGCAGAACCGTTTGATCTCGACGGACTGGAGTCTCTACAACGGAAATCATGCGGTCTTCCACCCCGCACGCATGTCCGCCGGAAGTCTCGAAGAGGGCTATCACGCGTGCTACGATCAGTTCTATCGCTCGGTCGATCGGGACAAGGCGCTGTTCGACGGATTCCGTGACCGGGTTCTCAATGCCATGATTCGCGCCCGTCGTAAACAAAAAGAGACATCCAGACCCCCCGGACACTGAGTCCGACGAAGTGTCCTTAGATGGTGCGGAGCATCCCCGGACACTGAGCCTGTCGAAGTGTCCGCAGATGGTGCGAAGCATCCCCGGACACTGAGCCTGTCGAAGTGTCCAGGAGAAGGAACGTCTTGGGACCCGATACGAGTACCTGCCAACAGCTCCCTTCGACAAGCTCAGGGAGTGGGATGCACGATTTGGCGCATTGAAATTCCCCTTATAGATGGTTTCTGAAGATCTCGATCAAGAGGGAGAATCTGTATGCGCTGGCGCGCGGTTGCCGCAATCATCGGTCTGGCGCTGATCGCCTTCGCCGGGTTCATCGGTTCGACCGTCCTGTACTGGGGTCAGTTCTGCGACGAAGGCGATAATCTTGTTCTGGGCAAATGGATCAATCACGGCTTGATCCCCTACAGAGACCTGTTTTCGCATCATTTTCCGTTTTCGTACTGGTTCCTGGCCGTTGCGTTTCGATGCTTCGGAGAAACGATGTGTGTGGCCCGGATGTCGGTACTGCTCTTCGAAACACTAGCGGTTCTGATCGTCGCCGTTCTGACCCACCGGTTTCTCGCAGCCGGCCTCTTCTATTTCACCTGGTCGCTCATGTCGCCATACTACTTCGGCAACATGGCGATCTATCAGCGATTCGCGGCCATTGGCGTTTTCGTCATGTTCACCGTCTTACTCAGAGTATTCGACACCGGTGTCCGCATGTCCCGGACGGCCGCTGTCATTGTGGGGATTTTCGGCGGGCTTGCACTTCTGAGCTATTCTGAGACTGCCTGGTGCGTCGTGTTTTCTTTCCTGATGATGCTGTCTCAGCGGTCGGCCCGGCGCGCCGCATGGATATCGATCGCAACAGCTGCTGTCTGCCTGATCGGAGCGCTCCTGGTTCTGATCGCAACTGACTCCCTTTCGGCGTTTTACGATCAGGCGATCCTGTTCAATCTCGACGTGTACAGCAAATACACATCCTGTCAGATTTCGCTCTTAAAAAACATCATCCCGGCGATCCTGAAGCTGTTGCACCTGTTCGATCCGCAATGGTTCAACGGATCGCTTGAAATCTCATTTTCGAAAAACCGTGGTCTGGATGCTGGTTTGCTGACCGGTTGGGCATATCGATTCTTCCTCCTGCTCTTGTGTTTCGCCCTCTTGCTGCGGAAACGATATCGAGCTTCGGTTTACGCTTATGGGTCCGCCGCGATTCTGACCAGCCTCCATGGAATGCATTTCAGAGCGCTGCCGTTTTTGTTCATTGCTGTGTATGCCGTGTCCGTTCTGGCAACGGATTTCCCGAAGACCGGTTCGCATCAGGCAGGAGGGAAGGTGTCAGTCGGTCTGTCCCGTATCGCTTCAGTCCTGGCGATTCTGATGGCGCTGACATGGCAGTTCCGGTTTTCGAGCGCGACGTACTCGGACGCCAATCGACTGACGTATGAAGCGACATTCGGGCACATGGCGAGACAGGCTGAGAAGATACACGATTTGACGCAGGGAGACGATTCGATCAAGGTGGCGTTTTACCCCGGAAACATCGACCTGTATTTCTGGGTACAGAATCGGCCGCTCTGCCGTTACATCTATCTGTGGCCCTGGGTTGCCGAGATCGGGATGGATGAGGTCATCGACGCGCTTAAACACGAAAAAGCGCTGTTGATACTGACGACTCGCGGAGACGTATGGAACAGACCGCACAGGGAATTCCTGAGTCAACTGATTCACTACACCCAAACATCGTGCCACGCATTGGGGAATGAGACGTACCTGTCCCATTCGGTGCAGATACGTCAGATTCTACAACCTCTCAAACCGAAACTCCTGCCCCGCCTGATCGAGCGTCACTCCGGTGATCTGCCCCGATTCGCTTCGAATTAGTCGGAATTCGAGTTCGACGGACGGCTCGACCAGTTTCGATTCCGAAACCGCGATCAGTTTGAATCGTGCCGCATTCGGCGTGATGACATACAGGTCGTTCTGTTCCATGAAGAACGTCAGTGTGAGCTGTTCTTCATCCGATCGATAGGTTCCGGCAATCTCCCGGTACTGCTCGACCGGCAGATCGATCGGTGTGTACTTCGAGATTTTTCCGACGGGAGCGACATAAATGGTGAACTCGTCTTCGCCGTCCACTCCCACGATTGCGTCCATCAACTCCTGAAAATACGCGCCGATCGCGCACGTTCCGCAGGCGATCGACTCGGCCGCGAGATACAGATTCTGGCAGAGGTGGCCCGAGTCCTGCGCGATTGTTTTGCTCGTGAAGGATCGCCTCAGGTATCGCCATTCCATTCGGTATGGGATCGCCGTCCAGATGAAGACGACCGCCGCTGTCCCGGCAAACGGCTGGCCACAGCATGCCTCGACGATCGGGTCAGGAAACGCATAGTTCGCGTTGACGCAAACCAGTTCATGATCGAGGGGCTGGTAGCGGTAGATGCCCGGATCGATTCCGGTCACATTGTGAATCGCCAGATACGTTTCGAACGGGTGACGTGCCCCTCCCGACGGGACGGTGCGAAAGGATGCGAACGGATGCCCGGCCTTGTTCCGGACAACACGATCGACGCCTTGTGTCGCCAGCAGTAGGAACGACAGTTCATTCAGCGTGAGGGGTTGATCGGAGTACTTCCGCCGGCTTCGCCGTTGAAACAGGATCTGTGTGAGGGGTTGGCGACCCATGTCGAGTTCCGGCAGGGGGGTGAGCCGGACGATGCGGGCCCCCTCCGGAGCCGGTTTCTGCATTTCCGGTGCCGGTTTACCGGCCTGTTGATCGCTTTGCGGCTGGTCGCCGTCTTCCTTTTCCTCTGCCATCGACACGGGATATCCGTGGATGAGCATGCGGGCGTCGATACCTTGATTCATGTGAGACTCCTTTTCCGGAACGCCGTCTGAATGATGTACTGATTGCGAGCCTTCTCGACGATTGGTATAGTGTCTTTCTCGAGTGCGGACGCGGCCGCCCGGACATCCTGATCCGACCAGCGGTCCCGCCCGGGATCGGCGATGCCGACAAGAGCTAGCATTGATTCCGCAAGTAACAGTTCGAAGCGGCTTTCGTCAGCGGATTGCTGCTGGAAGCGGGTCGCGAGATCGTAAGCCGACTGAAAGATTGAAGCCGCACTCTCCATTTCGTTGTTCTGAAACAAGATGAACGCTTTCTCCACGATCGCCTCGACCAGCGGAAATTGTGTTTCCGATCGGTTCTCATCGAACACGAGTCTGGATCGCAGGTCGATGCATCGATCGATCATGTCGAGCGCTTGAGGAATCCGGTTCAGCTTCGAAAAAATCGAGGATTTATTCATGAAAGTCGTTGCCAGTCCGGGAGCCAGATTCCGTCGGCCCTCACTGAAAACCAGTCGTTCCCGGATGGCCATGCACCGATCGATGAATGTCAGCGCCTGTTCAAACTTATCCTCGGTGAAGAAAAGATTGGACTTGGCGAGATACACGCGTGAGATATGGAAAGGGAAGTCGGGCGGTGCGACGGAGGGATCGAAGCTGTTGTAACATTTCAACGCTGCATTGAGGAGGCGGTGTATCTCTGGAAAACGATCCGAAACCTCGGTCAGCAGCACGGCGAAATTCATGTAGGTGACGGCCAGACCGTGCGCGTTTTCGGGCGTTGGGTCGGCCTTGAAAATCGACTTCCATTCCTGGATCGCCTGGAGATAATGGGCTTCGGATTCCGTGCTCCGATTGAGTTTCCAATACACCCGAGCGACGTTCGTGTAGGATTTTGCTCGATTGATCAACACCTCACCAGCCGAACCGGTTACAGCTGGCATCCGGCTCAGTTCCGCGGCCTGATGATACAGGGGGAGCGATTCAGTCAGGTGCCCCGCGTCGCTGAGCACATTGGCTTTGTTCATGTAACTCCGGCTCAGGCTCAAAATCAGATCCGAACGCTCATTCAGACTGAGCATCGCCCGAAGTATCTCAATTTTCTGATCAATCAGATCGAGGCATCCCGGCAGATCGCCGAGTTCTTCGTGGATAAAAGCAAGATCTCCCAGAATCAACATTTTTTCGTATCTCAGGTCAATCCCGGTGGTCATCATCCGATCGGTGAAATCGAGCGCATCCCGGAACATCGTCAGGTCGGTCAAAGCCTGATTCGTATGACTGCTATCGATCCGCTCACCCGCATCTATATCGACGGGAATCTCTCCCGTTTTGATCTGCAGCTGCTTCAGCACATCAGCGGGATCGCGCCACGCAACTCCCGTGGACCGCCACCGGCTGTCGCGTGCCGAGATGCTGCCGGTGCGGGGTGACACGACGGGGCAAGTGCGGGCGTATGGCTTCGAGAAAACAACTCCGTAGGCATTGATAAGCGCATCCGACAACGCGTTGAAGTCCGGCCAGCGCTCATCGGGATTGAACTGAAGCGCCTGATCCAGAATCTCGAACAGACGATTCGGGATGGATTCGGCAAATCGGGATCGCGTGGTGCGCAGCGAATCCAGAACCGCGGGGGCAACCACACCGAGCGTCCATGTCATTCTGCCGGTGAGGAGTTCGATCACCGTCACCGCCCAGCTCCAGATGTCCGATTTGCCGCTGAGGCGATCGCTGACCGCCTGCTCGGGTGAACAATATGCCGGGGTCATTCCGGCCGACGAGACCAGATGGTGTTCGGGAATGGGAGACTGCCGGGAGTGCCGTTCCTGTCGCTGTGTGCGCGAAAGTCCGAAATCGGTGATCTTTGCCACACCATCCCGGGTCATCAGAACGTTGGCGGGCTTGACATCCTGATGAATGACGCCGCAGACATGCGCAGCATGCAGGCCCCAGGTCATCTGGATCGCGATGTCGAAGACCTGTTCGAGATCCCGGATACGATGATCGGTGATCCACTGACTGAGACTGCCTCCGTCGATCGGATCGGTGAAAATAGCGAGTCGATCGGTAAAGGTCCGGAAAAACCGGCAGACTGCCAGGTGAGGGTGTTCGGGAAGGTCGATCCATGTCTGCAATTCGTTCAGAAACTGCTTGCGGTCTTTGGTGTGTTTCAATAGATGGGTTCGAAGCGTTTTGACGGCGAACAGACGGTCGTCAACGATCCGGCGCATCAGAAAGACCTCGCCCATCCCCCCTTTCCCCAGAATCCCTTCGATCACGAATTCACGTGCAATGGTCTGGCCGACTTCCCAGCGGAGCGCCGCTTGAAGCGTGTTTTCACGATCGCGTTCCGGTACGGAAGAACGACTTCGAGTATGCGTCGAGTGGTCGGATGCCATGGTAGATCGCCGGAAGTTGCCGATCAGCCGCTGCAGAGTTTCTTCGCGAGATCCCTGGCGGATTGCAGAATTTCAGGCATGTCGGTCACGTGACCGGCCCGGCCGACCCCGCATGCTCGGAGCAGATGATTGGGTTTGAAGCCGTGCCACTGATAGAAGAAATCATACTGTGGAAAAACGTCATTGAATGAGTTTTCGTCCGGATATCCCTGGGTCAGGAACATGACCATCTGCTTGCCATCCGGCAGACGATGGGGACGGGGGTTCGTCATGTAGTCCGGAACGAGCAGCGAATAGGAGCGGTCGATGAATGCCTTGAGTTGACTGCTGACATTGCCGTAATAGATCGGAGATGCCAGCAACAGAACATCGGTCGATGCGAGCGATTCGAGCACCTGCGTCAGATCGTCCCGGATGACGCAATGGTCGATCGTTGTTTTACAGGCCATGCAGCCCTGGCAGCCTCGGACCGTCATGTCATTGAGCGTATACAGGGTGATGTCGGCTCCGAGGCCGGCGGCTGTATCGAGAAAGGCTCGGGCCATCAGGGTGCTGTTGCCGTTTTGGCGCGGGCTTCCGAGAACACATGTGATTTTCATGGGGACACCTCCTCGGGCGAAATGGGTGACGCAAGCAGCGATCCATCTGCAAGTCTAGCGTATCGCCACCACGCCTGTCACTTCGATCATGAAGACACCCCCACCCCTCCCCGTCGGTATGAGGAAAAAAAACCTCTGGACAGACACGCTCAGTTTTGTGCAGAATCCCGCCCCGGAGGCAGGACATCCCAGCTGTCGGCAGCGATCGAATTCGTCACGCGACGCTGCTCGAGCAACTCCTGGCACATGAAGAACACCCGCGGCACGAGCGCACTTTTAACGATCGTTCCGCGTGCCTCCATTCCCGCACTGACGGGGGATTCAAACTCATCCGGCATCGAAACGAACCTCCTGATCGGATCATTCTGACTCAGACTGATCCCGGCACCCATCGACACAACAATTGTAGCTCGGACGCTACCATAGAAATTCGGGTGCTGCATCTGTTTTCGAGATTATTTTTCGCCTGGCCGCGACCCCTCAGATGCTGTTTTCGATGACACGATTCGATTCGGACACCAGACCAGGCGTGTTGTCGAACTCCCTCAGAACCGCCGTGCGGGCAATGCAGGTCAGAGCCTGATAGGCGTCCAGACGGTCAAACGATACCGCAAAGTCGGGACGGTCCGATTTCCATCCAATCAACAATCGAATCGCGTCGGGTTGTCGGATCAGCATGTGTCGGATACGGTCGATCGTGTCGGCTGAATCGAGCGGGATGGTCCGGACCGCGGCTGCTCCCTGATTCAGATCGCGATCCCACTCGTCCAGAGCGAAACGGCCGCGTCCGAGCAATATGAAGCGGCGCGACGTTTCCTCGAATTGGGCCGGAGGTCGATGCAGGACGACCACCGGATGCTCGATGCCGAATTCATGGTGAACCAGATCCGCGACCAGCATGTTCAATTCGTCATTGGTCGTGGCCGCAATCACGATCGAATCCCGTTCGATGCCTGCCTGATCGTAGGCCTGCACATCCCGTGCATCCCCGCAGATCACATAAATGCCCTTGGCGGCCGCCGAGGTCAACCGCCAGTCCACACTGTCGATCAGGATGCGCATTCCCTGCGTGTGCTGCATGGTGTCGAGCAACGATTCGCTGAAGGGTCCTGCGCCGATGCAGATGATCCTTTTTCGGGTCGGATCGCGGGTGTATCCAAATATAACAGGAAGCACAATGCTCATAATCGTCGCAAACACACAACTGAAGACAATCGTTGTGTAGACTAGACTTTCCAACGTTTCGGCTCCCGGAATCCCCGCTGCAGCCAGCTGCCGGGCGGCCAACGAGCCGAGACCGGCTGCGACAATGCCTCGCGGCGCCGTCAACGCGAGCACCAACCGGTGATCCCAACGAAACTTTCGAGACCGGATGCTGGCAAACACGGAAAGCGGACGGACGATCAATGTGATTCCCGCCGCAACGGACAGGCCGGTCCATCCGAGGTTCAATGCGGCCGTCAGATCGAGTTGCCCCGCCAGAAGAATGAACAACGACGATACCGCCAGCGTTGAAATCTGGATTTTAAACGATTTCAGTTCCCGGATGTCCGAACGCCGGGTGCCCGCGAGCGTCATGCCCATCACGAGAGCTCCCAGAATCCCGGATTGTGGTGCCTGATGCTCGCACACCAGCACCATCCCGACCAGCACCGCCAGAACGGACACATTTTTCAGTTCGGATGCGATCGCATGGCTCCGGAGCAGCAACCGGGAAAACGATCCCGAGGCGAATCCGACGATCATGCCGGTTGCAGTCAGGGTCAGAACAGATTGCGTGATGACCGCAGCAGGTAATCCAACTCGTTCGATCGACTGCAGGGCAAAGTAAGCCAGAACCGCGCCGATCGGATCCACGATCAAACCCTCCGACAGCAGGATCGTCTTGACGTGACGGGGGGCCACGAGATGCCTCAGGAGGGGCAGGATGACCGTCGGACCGGTCACGGTCAGAATCGCACCGAAAAGAATCGACGTCTGCCACGGCATATCGGCAAGCAGATGTGCGAAAGCCGCCGCACCTGCCCAGGATATCAAAACTCCGATTGTCAGAAGGTTCCGGACTGCCACCCCGACGATCCGTAATCGATGCAGATCCAGCGTCAGACCCCCTTCAAACAGAATGATCGCGATTCCCAGTTCGATGGCGACATCGAGCCCTTTTCCGAGAGCGGCCGGGTTGAACCAGGCAAGTCCGTGTGGGCCGAGAAGCATTCCGAAACCGAGCAGGGGAAGGATGGCCGGTATCTTGATCCGGTCTGACAGAATCTGGGCGAGAATGCCCAGACAGATGGATGAAACGATCGCTGTCAGCAACATCGGATCCAGACTACATGATTATCAGCCATCACGCAAAACCGAACCAGCGTGCCGGGATGCCCTACATCCACACGGTGATCGCAAGATAACCCCCGCCGAACCGCGTCTCGGATGCATTGTAGGACAGCCCGCCTTCCAGACTACCCCGCTCCCCGAACCGATGACGGTAATGTCCATAAACCTTGACACGCGATCGGCCGGAGACGTCGGAATAAAAACGAGACTCACCGGTGTCGATATCCTGAACCGATCCGATCACCCCCAGACTCATTTTCCCCGACTCCCACACGGGAGTCGAACCCTGAAGATTCATCATCCATTCATCCCGGACGAAGTTAAACAGCAGGCATCCGAGTGGATCCCCCTCATCCTGCACAGGATCATCCGATTCACCTTCGATATCGATCCGTGAAACGCGGTACACCCATTCCACCGACCCGACACTCCGGGCGTACTCGAGGGTCAGTTTGAGATGATCGAATGACTCGAGGTCAGGCTGTGTCGATCCGGACTCAACGGAATGCTCGAGGCCGATGGCTTCGATCTGGATGGCAGTGCGATTTTTACCCGAAGTCCACGAGTAGAACCCGTCGATCGTCCAACTCTGTTGCTTTTCGGTCGTGTCGGTTCGTTCCAGAACCCATTCGGGACGGTACTCGATGCTCAGAAAGGCAGCGTGGGGGGAATCCGTGAACAGACCTTCCAATTGCCACACGAATGGGCGTTTGCGGTACTGTTCGTCATCCGGACCTTTCGAATTGTAGTAGACGCGTGGCCAAAGGCCACGAAGGGTCAGTTTGCCGACCGGTCCGCCGTCAATCCCCGTCAGAATCCCGATCGAGTTGTTCTCCTTCCGGCTCTCGACCATCCCCGTGATCCCGATCCTCCAGGGACCGAAACCGGTTGTAAGATCCGCGAGATGGCTGAGATCATCCCGAAGATACGATTCGCGGCGGTGATGACGGTAGGCGAATGTAAGGCAATCCAGAAAATCCGTCCGGAGTTTCACGTCCAGATCGAATGCGAACCGGTCGCTGCTCACGCTTCCCGCAGATCCTCGAAATCCGTTTTCCCGGACGTTCCAGGCGATGCGTTCTTCGATTGAAATGCCGTAGTGTTCTTCATGGATGAACGTCATTCCATCGCCGATGAGCCGGGATATCTCATGGGCATGGGCGGTTCCGATAAGAAAAAACAGAACGACAACACCCGATGCAAAACGTATATGCATACATTCAATCTACGTGGAATGGGGAGAGTTGTCCATGCGGGAAATCGGGGTTCGTCCGGCTTGCAGGTCCGAATCGTTTGGACTACCATCCACCGGGCGGATTCGGGTTCCGAGGATACGAAGGAGGTGCGATGACCCAGGACGTTTTCAAAACCGAGTTCACGGTGCGTTCGTATGAGATGGATCATACCGGGCACGCGCCGTTGACGACACTCTGCCGCTACCTGCAGGAAGCCGCGGATTGCCATGCCCGGGCTCTGGGTGTTTCAGTCGAAGCGCTTCTGGAGGAGGGGATGACCTGGGTGCTATCACGATTGAATATCTCCATCGATCGGTTCCCCATGTGGCGTGAGACGTTCCGGATCGATACTTGGCCTTCGGGCCGCACCGATCATGTCGCGTTCCGTGATTTCATGATTTCGGACTCCACCGGCTGCACGATCGGTCGAGCAACCAGTTGCTGGATGGTGCTCGACCTGAAAAAACGCCGATCGATTCCTCTCCCGTCATCCGTCCAGTGTCTGCCCGTTCCGGATCGGCCACGGGCGGTCGATGACCCGTTCGATCGATTGCCGTCTCCGGATCCAGGCGATCGACAGGTGAGTCGCACGGCTGGCTGGAAGGAAATCGATGTGAACCGGCATGTCAATAATGTCACATACGTGGAATGGGTGCTTGATGCTGTTCCGGATCCACTCTGGCGCTCGCACCGGCCGCATGGAATTGAGATCGCGTTTAAAAACGAAATACGGCAGGGGGACACAGTCGTGTCGCATATCCAGACCTGTGAGGTATCAGGGGAAAGATCGGTGTTTTTACACAGCCTGATCCGACAGGACCTCGAGGTTGCCGTTGCGCGGAGCATCTGGATGCCGATTCGCAGGACGATCGCGCCATCGGCATGAGTGCTGAATCGGAATGCTTTTTGCAGTTTGTCGATTGATCGCGATGCCGGCCCCCGGCGTCGATCGATATGGATCGGCAATCTGACTGGAAGGAGATCGTATGAACCGTTTTCTGAATCGTGCATGCACCTGGCTGATCGGGTGTGTTCTGTGCTGTGGAACTGCATGGGCCGCCCCGACCAATCTGGTCATCATTGACCCCGGCAATCGAAGCGTGGAGGACCTGATCCGTGAAGGACACGATGTCGTTGCGGAAATCGGGACAACCATGATGCTGTTGCGGGCTCCCGGCGATGTTCGCCCGGATGAGCTCTTACGGATAGTCCCGGACGGTTCGGACTATTTCCTTGCCGCCATGAACGATCCTTCCGCTGAGCTGATCGAAGACGGTTTCCGGATTCTGTTCGAGGATTCCGGTGTATATCTCATCGCCCTCTCCGAAAAAATCGATATGACGCGGATCACAATGCAGCGTGTCGAGCTCAAACACCTTACCCTGCGCCCGATGAAACATCCCCGTGAAATCAGAAAACCCGTTGTGTCCCGTGATGTCATCCCCGAAATCCAGACGATGGTCTCGGAAGTGTCACTGACGAACTTCCAGGCCATCATGTATCAGCTCGTATCCTATCCGAACCGCTATTCGTGCGGCAGCGGACAGGGACCACAGGCAGCGGCATGGATCCGCCAGGAATTCCTCGACATGGGCTACACGGATGTCCGCTATCAGGACTTCGACAACTGTTCCGACAACGTGATCGCTCGAAAACCGGGGTTGATCAATCCGGAGCGCGTATGGGTCATCGGGGCGCATTATGATTCATACGCGACAGGTACGGCTCCGGGTGCGGATGACAATGGCAGCGGCACGGCGGCGATTCTGGAAATCGCCCGGGTGATGCAGACGCGTGATTTCGAGGACACGATCGAATTCGTTCTGTACGCCAGTGAGGAACTCGGGTTGTACGGCAGCGATGCCTATGCCGCCGAGGCTGAATCGGCGGGAGTGGATATCATCGGATCGATCGCGATCGATATGATCGGGTATCTGGAATCCGGTGATACCGCGGATATCGACATTATCGACAATACCAGTTCGAACTGGCTCGAACTCCAGACCTTCCAGGCCATCCAGGATTATGTCACCGGAACACCCTACAAGGACAGCCAGCTCCCGGGCGGCGCATCGTCCGATCATGCCTCGTTCTGGGATCACGGCTACTCGGCGATCCTTCTTTTCGAGGATTACCCGGATTACAGTCCGTACATTCACACAGCGAATGACACGATCGACACGAGTCTGAACAACTGGCCGCTGGCAATGGCTTTCACGAAGACCGCTCTGGCCACGCTGGCAGTCGGCGCCGTCCCTGTTCCCTCGGGCATCTATATGATGAACCATGTGTTCGATGATTCCACCGGAGACAACGATGCGACGATCGATCCGGGCGAGACCATCGAGTTTGTCGTGACCGTCAAGAATAATCTCGGACAGACCGCCGAAAACGTCTCGCTGCAATTGCAATGCTCCGGGAACTGCTCCGGCGTCACGGTCACGCAGCCGACCGCGAATCTGGGTACGCTCGCGGAAGGCGAAACCCGGAGTAATGATGCGCAACCATTCATCGTGGTTTTCAGTTCAATGATTCCGAACTGGACCGATGTCACCTTCACCGTGAATATCTCGGCGTCCGGCCCTTACATCAATGCCGTCTCGTTCACCGAAACCGTTACGTCCGCGGTCTTTTCAAGAGAATACTTTTGGAACATGGACACCAATCCCAACTGGACCGTCGTCGGTGGGAGCGGGAATTACCGGTTCCAGTGGGGCGTGCCGACCGGTCAGGGCGGTGAATACGGTGAACCGGATCCGACAGCCGGATATACCGGATCGAATGTGTACGGGTATAACCTGAGCGGAGATTATCCGGATTCGATGAGTGAACAAACGCTGACGACCGGTGCGATCAACTGCTCGCACATGAACGGCACGACTCTGAATTTCCAGGCATGGCTCGGTGTCGAACAGCCGTCTTATGATCATGCCCGCGTTCAGATATCGACAAACGGCACGACCTTTTCGACGGTCTGGGAAAACGGCTCCACACTCAACGGCGGCGCTTGGTCTCCGATGAATATCGATATCTCGGCGCAGGCCGACGGCCAATCCTCGGTATACATCCGCTGGACGATGGGGCCGACCGATTCCGGGTGGACGTATTGCGGATGGAACATCGATGACGTGTCGGTGTGGGGTTGGACGATTCCGGGCGCAGGCACCCCCTCCCCGACGCCTCCTCCGACCGCGACACCCGCACCGGGAACTCCGACACCGACACGGACTCCCACCCAGACACTTCCAACCCATACTCCGATTCCATCGAACACGCCCTCGAGCACACCGACGACGCCAGGCGTTCCAACCAACACGCCCGCTCCGTACACACCGACAGCAACCCCGACCGGCGATTTCACCCCTCCACCGACTTCGACGGTTACTCCTGCCATGCCGACCGGAACGCCCGCTCCGGGTCTTACGATCGATATCGTTCTGAATGCATCTGACTATTCCGGAGGAGATCCGATGACCGTGGACGTTGATTTTGCATATTCAGGCGACGACCGGACGGCTGATTTTTATCTGCTGCTGGAGGTATACGGGAGTTACTATTTCTACCCGTCCTGGGGACTCGAGATGGACCACCAGACCATGCAATTCGACGGCATGCAGAGTTTCAGAGTGCCGATTCTGAATTTCGTTCTGCCGACACCGTTGGGCGAAGCCGGCCCGTTTGCGTTCTATGGCGCGGTGTTCGACGCTGGCTCGTTCGATCTCGTGAGCAACGTATCGAGCGAATCCTTCAGTTTCATCTAGATCAGGGGGAAGGTGAGGATGAAGCAATGCGCATGGATTTGTCTGATACCGTGTCTGTTCCTGGCCGGATGCGACGTGTTCGATAAAACGAATGACGGACCGGAGTATGAAACCGAATTCTGGATGACAAATGCATCGGGAATGACGGCGGCACGATTTTCAAGTGGTGAAGACATTACATTCCACTGGCGGTTTGCCAATGTCAGCGACAAGGAAATCGTCTGGAATCAGCCCGGCACGTTTCCATACGTGAACTTCTATGTCTACATCGATAATCCGGCAGGTGAAACATACGTCGGAAAAACGTGGCCCAACGGCGACTATCCACCGCCTCGCGAGATGAAACTGCCTCCGGGGCACGTGCTCTACTTCGAAATCAAATGGTCCGACGATCCCTCCCATACGTCTCTGCCGATCGGGTTGTACAAGATCGTCGCGATCGAAATGATCAATCTGCCGTATCTCGGCGAGCCGCGCAATCTAGTCGAGACGATCGTGATCGAGTAGGCGTTCCGGATCCACGCGACACAGGATCCGTTGAGGGGAGAAGGTTGCATGAGGCGATGGATTCCGACTGCTTGGCTCTGGTTCTGCCTGGCTGCCCCTTTGGTAACGGCCTCTCCCGGGGTCGCATGGCTGCCCCTCACCGTGACACAGGATATCGATCGGCTGCAGGCTGCCGGCCCGGTCACATTGTGGGCGACGGACGGCTGGGCGCTGGTCGTGCCCTACGCGTTACCGGAAGCGTTGACCATTCTGGAGCCCTCCGTGGCAGCCGACTCGTTTCTCGTGGTCACCCGGCACACCCGCGATCATGCACGGATCGAGCAGATGGGCGGCGTCGGGATCGCTCCCGGCGTCTATGTTCTGGATTGTCCGCCTTCCGCCGTCCGCGCGCTGCCTGTCGACCACCAGCTCGTGCATCTCGGCGCACCCTATACCTTTCGTACCCGCTCCGCTTCAACCGATCTGCCGGCCGACTTGACGCGCGACGACCAGATCCAGGCGATGGCGGATGCCGTCGACCCCGATGTCCTCATGGCGGATCTCGAAAACCTGGTGAGTTTCCAGACGCGCTATTCCTACTCGCAGGGATGCCGGGATGCCGCGGACTGGCTTGTTGCACAGTTCGAATCACTGGGCTGCTCTGTCGAGCGGCACCACCACACGAACGGAATGGCACCGAATATCATCGCGGATCTGGAGGGGGTGACGGAGCCCGACCGGATCGTGATCATCTGCGGGCATTTCGACAGCACCTCGTTACAACCCGAAACGCTGGCACCGGGAGCGGATGACAACGGAACCGGATCGGCTGCGGTTCTGCAGGCCGCCCGCGTTCTGTCGGCGTATCATTTTGAACGCACGATCCGCTTCATCTGCTTTTCGGGTGAGGAACAGGGACTGTATGGGTCTCAGGCATACGCCGCATACGCCGACGACGAAGCGCTCGATGTCGAGGCCGTTTACAATTTCGACATGATCGGATATGTCGACGTGCCCCCTGAGAATCTCGAATGCGTCGGAAACGCGGCGTCGGCTGCGATTGTCGATCATTTCATCCAGAGTGCGCAACTCTACACCGATCTTCTGGTGAATCGGCGGATCGACGGGTCGATCCAGCAATCCGATCATGCGCCGTTCTGGAGCCGCGGTTTTCCGGCATTTCTGGGAATTGAGGACAGTCCGCTCAACTACCCGCATTACCACAAGATTACCGATACCACCGATAAAATCTCATCCGGCTTTTTCTCCCAGACCACGCGCGCGGCCGTCGCCGCCGTCGCGGGACTGGGCATCCCGATCCCCCGGAGCATCTATGTGTTCGATGCCCGTCTTGACGATTCCGGCGACCACGACGGATATCTCGATCCGAACGAATCAGCCGGACTGATCGTGTCCATCCGGAATCATCTCGAAACGCCGTCTCAGAGCGCGACCCTCACCCTGGATTGCATCTCGGGCTGTTCGGGCATCACGATCACCGATGCCGAGGCGTTCATTCCGGAACTGCTGCCGGGTGAGGACTTCACGACGGATCCCACCGTGTTCCGTATCGAGGTTTCAGAAGACCTCCCCGAGTTTTCCCCTGTTCGTTTCCGGTTGATTCTCGATTCGGCGTCTCCGCATGCCGAACAATACGAGTTTGAGGCGATTGTGACATCGTATCGGTACGAGGAATCCGTCCATGTGTTCACGCTCGATACCGACCCGATGTGGGAGGCGGTCGGGACGGCGCTCTGGGCGTTCGGCGTGCCGCAGGGGCAGGGAGGCGATGATGAGGGGCATCGCGATCCGGTGATGGGGCACAGCGGTGTCAACGTCATCGGCACGAATCTCGAGGGCGATTATCCCGCCCGTGCGAACGGAACGATCACCTCTCAACCGATCGATTGCTCACAGATTGTCGGAACCGAGTTGCGGCTCTATAAATGGCTCAATGTCGAGCAACCCCGATACGATCAGGCGACGGTGTGGGTAGGAACAGGCGGCGCCTTCACACAGGTCTGGCAGAATCCGCGCGAATTCACCGATTTCACCTGGGACGAACTGGCTCTGGATATCTCGGCGGTGGCGGACGGGCATCCGGATGTGCAGGTGCGGTTCGGACTGAGTGCGGATGGGGGCGATCAGTATTCCGGCTGGAACATCGACGATATCCGGATCGGTGGCATGATTCCGGGATCGCCTCTGCCGACACCCTCGCCCGCTCCGGACCCGTCACCGACTCCGATGCCGACACCGGGTGACACGGGCGTGGCGATCGGCCTGAATCGCGAGTTGTTCCGGGCTGGCGACCCGTTCGAACTGACACTGACGACCTGGAACACCTCACAGGAAGAGGGATCGCTGGCGCTGTTCCTGATTCTCGATGTCGAAGGTGCATATTGGTTCTGGCCCGGTTGGTCGACCGACCCTGGATGGGAGGGGCGTGTGATGCCGGCGGGGCAAGCGCCGGTTCAGGAGACGATTCTGAGTTTCATCTGGCCGGATGATGCCGGTACGGCGCGGGGGCTTCGGTTCTGGGCAGCGTTTACCCGTGAGACGCTCGATGGTATAGTTGGAACCTATGACATGGTCGAATGGGGTTTCGAGTAGGACTCTGGGGGAGGTGGCAGGCGGTTGCGGCACGGATGCGCCCGCTATTCGGTCAGGGTATTGTTCCTGGTGTTTCGAGTGGTCGGACTTTGAGCGGATTCGGCGTCGGCGGTTGCATCGCGATCGCTATCGATGCACGTTGTGCGGGCATCTGACCTCTGTGTGCATCGCCCCGGGATGTTCGGATATGGCGCGTGTCGGAAAGCGCCGGAACGATGATTTCTGTTCGGCGCATGCCGGCGAAATCGCGTCGTTTTCCGGGCTGGCACGGCGGATAACGGATCCGAGCGAGTATGAAATCCTGTATCAGAGTGATGTTGTGAATTATCGGCGCTTGTGCCGGATCGCGGCGGTGTCGGTCAGTGGGGCCGTGGCGATCGCGCCGATCGCGTTTCTGGCGGCGCCTTCGATCGGCACGGTAGTCTCAACCGCTGTCACTCGGATTGCTGGCCGATCCGCCGTTGCGCAGGGGTTGGCTCGGCTGGGGGTAGCGATGCTGGAAGCTGGCGAGACTGCTGCGGCGGCCAATGTTGCCGTAATGACGACGCTTGGGGCGGCGACGGGCGGTATTCTGAGCGGTGTGATCGCCAACGCCTATTTCGGTGATGTGGAGGGGTTCGCGATCCGGCGATTTCATGACGGGATCGACCCGGGCATCATGGTGATCAACGGATTTCTGACCCAGGACCGGCGGCAGCCTGAGGACGTCTGGCGACCCATGCTCGAGAGGCACTATCCCGAAAACGCCTGGTATATCGTGGAATGGGAATCCAAGCGCCTCAGGGATCTCGGACGCCTCACCGTTGCCTCGGGAGGCAACGAAGTCGTGCGTGTCGCTCTGTCGCGCTCGCTCCGCCGGGCAGCGGTCCGATCCGGGCGATCGCGCATTCACCCCCTCCACACCCTGTTTACGATCATGGGTCTGGCGACCAACAGCTGGCATGTCGCGATGGTCAAATCGGCGCAGACCGGGGTGATTCTGGCGGATGTCCTGGCCCGGATCGATCCGCCGCGTCCGTTCACGCTCATCGGCCATTCGCTCGGCGCGCGCGTCATCATCCACGCCATGAAAGCACTCGGCGAAAACGCATCGCGCATCGTCCGGGACGTGCATCTGCTCGGAGCGGCTACGGGTGCGAGGCCTGACGAGGACTATCGGAGGATCTGCGAGTCGATCGGCGGAACCCTGCACAATTATCATTCCTCCCGCGATCTCGTGCTCCAGGTGCTCTACTCCGCCGGTCAGTTCTTTCTCGGTAGCCCCGCCGCAGGCTGCCGACCGATCGAATCGGTATGCGCCAATCTGCTCAATCACGACGTGAGCGACTTCGTGCTGCGGCATGGTGATTTCAAACGCAAATCGGCTGATTTCTGGGTAAAGTGAATAGGAGGTCCGGTGATTCATCACATTTATGTCGTATCGGATGGAACGGGAAAAACCGCCCGGGAGGCGCTCCGTGCCGCACTCACGCAGTTTCCGGAAACGGAGGTGACGATCGATGTCAAACCGGGAATCCGGACGCGCGAGGAGATCCTCGAACATGTGCAGGAAGCGAGCTCAGAGGGTGCGTTCATCATTCATACGCTCGTATCACACGACCTCCGCGAGTATCTCCGCGAAAGTGCGAAGTTCTGTCAGATCGAGGCAATCGACCTGATGGGCCCGCTCCTCGCCCAACTCTCGGCACAGTTCTCATACAAACCAACCGAACAACCAGGACTCTTCCGCGAACTCAACAAGGCCTATTTCCAGCGGATCGAGGCCATGGAATTCGCGTTCCGGCACGACGACGGTCAGCGCGTCGATGAACTCGACAAGGCCGAAATCGTTCTGATGGGCGTGTCGAGAACCTTCAAGACGCCTCTGAGTATCTATTTTGCGTTTAAGGGCTGGATGGTCGCCAACGTCCCGATTATCATCAATATGCCGCCCGCCGAGATCATCCGTACATTACCAAGGGGCCGTGTCATCGGACTGACGACCGACCCGTACAATCTGGCGTCCCTCCGGAAAGTCCGGCATTCCCATCTCGGAGGCGCTACTGGTGATTACGCGGAACTCGAATATGTCCGTCAGGAGATTTTATTCGCCAACCGGTACTTCAGGGACGAGGCGAAATGTCCCGTCGTCGATGTGACGCGGAAACCGATCGAGGAGATCGCTTTCGAGATCATCACGATTTTGCGGGAATTTACGGGGATCACGCTGGGCGGAGACCCCCTCACCCTGTTGGATCGATGATGGGCGTTGATTCGCCTGCCTCGCTTGGGTAACATGCGGGAGCATGATGGCGCGACTTGCAAAGAAAAGCTGCTTTGTCCTGATCCTGGTCCTGCTGGTGATCGGTTTTATCGAGGGCGCGGTCTGGGTGATGGTATCGATTCTGAACGGCAGGACGATGTCTCTGCAGACATTATCGGCTGAACGCGCATCCATTGCGGCGACCCGCATGGAATCAAAATCGGATGACAGCGAACCGGAATCGACTCATGAAGAGGGACCGGGTAGCACGAAGACGGTAACTGTTGCGGATGCACTTCACCCGTTTCTCGGATTCGTCCATAATCCGAAAAAAATGCCGCATGTGAATCCGATCGGATTTTGGCAGAGTTCCATGGATCTGCCCGTTCGGGACCCCGGGTCTGTCATCGTCGGTATCTTCGGCGGTTCGTTTGCCGAAGGTGTTTCGGTGAAGGGGTGGCATGCCCTCGAGCAGCGCCTGACGGCGATCCCCGAGTTTTCCGGCAGGCAGGTCCGGCCGTTCTGTTATGCGCTCGGAGGCTACAAACAACCCCAGCAACTCATGACTCTCGCGTGGTTACTGGTCAATACAGCCCGATTCGATATCGTGATCTGTGTCGACGGTTTCAACGAAGTCGCTCTGCCTCCGGCTGAGAACATTCCCAAGGGCATCAACCCGTTTTATCCCCGGAACTGGGCCTTGCTGACTGGGAATATCGACCGGGAGTCACTCATTATTGCCGGTGAAATCGCAGTCCTGAAGCAGCAAAGGGCGGACTGGGCGAACCGTTTCAACAAAAAGCCTCTCGCCCTGAGTCCTTCCATGAACACGCTCTGGGATTTCTTCGATCAACGGTTCGAGGAGCAGATTTCGGAGCTGACCGTCCGATACGATATGACCGGACCGATCGAACCGGATGAGGTGCCGTACGATTTGACCGGACAATCGGTGAGGTACGATTCGGAGGAGGCGATGTACGCGGATCTGGCATGTTTCTGGGCGGATTGCTCAATTCAAATGGCTCGCCTGTGCGAAGCCAACGGAATCCGTTTCTTTCACTTTCTTCAACCGAATCAGTATCTCGAAGGCAGTAAAGTGATCGGCGACGCGGAACGCCGGGTTGCGATCAAAGAAAACCACCTCTACAAACCAGGAGTCGAAAAGGGATACCCTCACCTGATCGAACAGGGGCGGCGGCTGGTGGCTGAAGGCATCTGGCACGCCGATCTCAGCGCCGTGTTCACAGGGATCGAAACGCCCTACTATGTCGACGACTGCTGCCATCTCAATGATGAGGGGTACACCGTCATCGGCGAGGTGATCGGCCGATTTATCGAGCAGCTCACGGCGGCACGGCGGCGTCACGATCCGACCATCCCGGTTCCGTTCACTGCGGCTGAGCTGTAAGGAGACCACTCATGGCGGATACTATAAAATTCACCCGGAACTTCAGCGATCATTGTACGAACAAGGGATACCAGTTCGAGTTCTTCTGCGATCGGTGCGGGTCGGGATTCAGAACCCGCTTCAAACCATCCGTCACCGGCACACTCGGTTCGGTTCTGGATGCCGCGTCGAGTCTGTTCGGAGGCATTTTCGGGCAGGCGGCCGATCTCAATGAACGCGTTCGATCCGCAGCCTGGGAGAAAGCCCATGACAGCGCATTCGAGGAAGCATCGAAGGAAGTGATGCCTGATTTCGCGCAGTGTCCGAGATGTTCGGCGTGGGTATGCCGGAAAGCCTGCTGGAATATGAAGAAGGGGTTGTGCAAGACCTGCGCACCGGATCTGGGTGTCGAGATGGCGGCGGCGCAGGCGAGCCGCTCTGTTGAGGAGGTGTGGGCGCATGCTGCAATGGCCGAGGAAGATAAAAAACTTGACCGGGCGCAGTGGCGGAAAAACGTCCGGGCCACCTGCCCGACGTGCGAGTCACCTCTGGCGACCCAGGTAAAGTTCTGCCCGGAATGTGGGGCGAAAATTGATGTTCAAGAATCCTGTTCCGGGTGCGGTGCAGTGATGCCGCCCGGAGCGAAATTCTGTCCCGAGTGCGGACAATCCGCGGAATGATTCCGATCAGCGTAATCTGGAGGGCAACACCATGCGGATCACGATCGCTCAACTGAATCCCACCGTGGGAGATGTCTCCGGGAACCTGAGAAAACTGATCGAAGCGTTCCGGGCTTCTCAGGCGCACCGCCCGGATCTGGTCGTTTTTCCGGAATTGTATCTGACCGGATATCCCCCGAGGGATCTCGTGGTCAGAAATGATGTTCTCGATGGCGTCGAATCGGCGGTCCGTGAAATTGAATCGGTCAGCGCGGCATACCCCGAGGCCGGCATACTGTTCGGGGCGCCAATCCGGAATCGGAACGCAACGGGTAAAGGCCTTTACAACGCCGCCGTTCTCGTTCATGCGGGCAAAACCGTCTTCCGCCAGTTCAAATCGCTACTGCCGACATACGATGTCTTCGACGAAGGCCGGTATTTCGATCCGGTTCTCGACAATCACATCATGCCGTTCAACGGGCAACGGCTGGGGATTTCGATCTGCGAGGATGCCTGGAACGACCCGGAACTCTGGCTGCACCGGATCTACTCGTACGATCCGATCGACACACTTGCGGCAGGTGGCGCTTCAATCCTGATCAATATCTCGGCGTCCCCCTTTCACTATGGTAAAGACACACTTCGATTCCGCATTGTGCAGAATCATGCGAGAAAGCATCGACTGCCGTTTGTATTCGTCAACCAGGTCGGCGGCAACGATGAACTCGTTTTCGATGGTCGAAGTCTCTGCGTCGATGATCTCGGACGCCCGCTCCACATCTGCCCCGGATTTGAAGAATCGTTGCACACCGTGGATCTCGGTGCATCCCGAGGCTCAATGGAGTATGAACCGATGGATCCGATCGGGAGCGTCGAGTCGGCGCTTGTGCTGGGACTTCGGGATTACATGCGCAAGACCGGATTTTCGTCCGTTGTGCTGGGGCTGTCGGGCGGGATCGATTCCGCACTGGTGGCCGCGCTCGCCGTAAAAGCGCTCGGGGCGGATTGCGTGCGAGGCATTTCGATGCCCGGCCCGTTTTCCTCGAAAGGCAGCATCGACGATGCGAAATTGCTCGCGGAGAATCTCGGAATCCCTCTCGACATCATTCCAATAACTGATGTGTATCATTCATATATCCGCACGCTACAGCCTTATTTCGAGGGTCGCGCCATGGACATTGCCGAAGAGAACATCCAGGCGAGGATCCGTGGAAATTACCTGATGGCGATGTCGAACAAGTTCGGGCATCTCGTGCTATCGACCGGCAACAAGAGCGAGCTTGCCGTCGGGTATTGCACGTTGTACGGCGACATGAGCGGCGGGTTGGCGCTCATATCGGATGTCCCGAAAACGATGGTTTACCGGTTGGCGGAGTACATCAATCGGGATTGTGAGATCATACCGCGGGCGACCATCGAGAAGCCTCCGTCGGCGGAATTGCGCCCGGATCAGTGCGATCAGGACACCTTGCCGCCGTATGAAACTCTCGATGAGATTCTCCGGTTGTATCTCGATGAATCGCTCCCCGGTGCCGTCATCGTGCAGCGCGGGTTTGATCCTGAGACCGTCCGTTGGGTGATCCGTGTGGTGGATCGGAACGAGTACAAGCGAAAGCAGGCCGCGCCCGGGTTGAAAGTGACATCGAAGGCATTCGGCATGGGCCGTAGAATGCCGATTGCGGCTCGATACTGAGCGACTGCATTGACTGAGTCGATCGAGGAGAAGATCATGACGAATCAATCCCTGTTTCCTGTGCCGGGAGACATTCCGGTCGAACATCGTCTTTCTACGCCAGTCGAACCGCGTGCCTGTCTGATCGGCGGCAAACTGGTGGAATGGACCGGCGAAACCCAGGACGTGTGCAGCCCTGTGTATCTGCGATCATCGGACTCGGAATTCACCCGGGCGATTCCGGGCCGACATCCACTCATCGACCCTCGCACCGCGCTCGATGCACTCGATGCCGCCTCACAGGCGTTCCGGAGTGGCCGGGGCGACTGGCCGACCATGGGTGTTGAGGAGCGGATCCGTCATGTCGAGGAGTTCGTATTCCGCATGATCGGGACGCGTGCCGAGGTCGTTCGGTTGATGATGTGGGAGATCGGGAAGAGTTATGCCGACAGTTGCAAGGAATTCGACCGGACCATCGATTACATTCGAGACACCATTGCCGCCCTGAAGGATCTCGATCGGGCGGGAGCTCGTTTCGATATCCGGGACGGGATTTTCGGTCAGATCCGCCGGGCACCGCTCGGGGTTGTTTTATCCATGGGGCCGTTCAATTATCCCCTCAACGAGACCTTCACGACGCTCATCCCGGCGCTCATCATGGGCAACACGGTTGTGCTCAAACCGCCGAGATACGGTGTTCTGCTGTTCACGCCGCTGATCGAAGCGTTCCGGGAGGCCTTCCCTCCCGGCGTCGTCAATATCGTTTTTGGTGATGGGCGTGTGATCATCGGGCCGATGATGCAGACCGGTCGGATCGATGTGCTGGCGTTCATTGGAACGAGCCGGGTTGCGGATCTGATCCGGCGCGAGCATCCCAAGCCGCACCGGCTCCGTTGCGTGCTCGGGCTGGAAGCCAAGAATCCCGCGATCATTCTGCCGGACGCCGATCTGGATCTGGCGGTCCGGGAATGTCTGCTGGGCAGTCTGTCGTTCAACGGCCAGCGGTGTACGGCGTTGAAAGTGTTGTTCGTGCAGCGGACGATCGCCGGGGAATTCACGCAGAGACTGGCGCGAGCCGTCAATGAGCTCAAGCTTGGCATGCCCTGGGATCCCGGCGTCGCGATCACACCGCTACCGGAGGAGTCGAAACCGGATTATCTTCGGGAGTTGATGCGGGATGCCAGGGAGCATGGCGCGCGGGTTGTCAATGAGGGGGGCGGTGAGAGTGATCGGTCGTTGTTCCGGCCCGCGGTGCTGTATCCTGTCCAGGAGAATTGCCGGGTGTTTCATGAAGAGCAGTTCGGGCCGGTGGTTCCGGTGGTGCCGTTTGACGAGATCGACGAGCCGATCCGGGCGATCGAGGTTTCGGATTACGGGCAGCAGGTCAGTCTCTTCGGGCTCGATCCGGTCATGATGGCGCGTCTGATCGACCCCCTGGTCAATCAGGTCTGCCGGGTGAATCTCAATTCGCAATGCCAGCGCGGTCCGGATGTCTTTCCGTTCACAGGGAGGAAGGATTCCGCGGAAGGAACCCTGTCGGTATCGGATGCGTTGCGGGTTTTTTCGATCCGGACACTGGTGGCGGCGAAGGACACTGAGATGAACCGGCGGCTCGTGACGGACATCATGCGGCACCATAGAAGCCGTTTCCTTTCAACCGATTTTATCTTCTAGCGGCAGGCCTCCGTGCCTGCCGGCAAGGAAGCGGGTCTGTACACTGATACGGCCTCCGTGCCTGCCGGCAAGGAAGTCGTTTGTAAACTGATACGGCCTCCGTGCCTGCCGGCAAGGAGGTCGTTTGTAATCTGAAACGGCCTCCGCGCATCCAACAGCGCATGCAAACCGCGAGTCGGTGCTAACTCATCCCGTTCGATCCTTCGACAGCCTCAGGATGAACGGGTATCGGGTGAACGGTTCAACCGTATCCTCCCCGCGAAAACGGAACCCACGTCCCGACATACGAGTTGTCATCCCCGCGAAAACGCAACTACCGGTATGGGCGATCCTTGTGATCGCCCCACATACAGGTTGTCATTCTCATATGTCGACCCGACGGGCGCAGCAGCCGCCGGCGTCCCTGCCGGCGGGCAATGCGTATGAGAACCCCCAGGCGTCCCTGCCGGCGGGCACGGAGGCCGTATGAGAAGGTACCCGTTTCTTTGCCGGCGGGCACGGAGGCCGCTAAAGACCCAGCTATGTATGTGCCGGCGGGCACGGAGGCCGTATGAGAAGGTACCCGTTTCTTTGCCGGCGGGCA
>CAYYMM010000023.1:27825-41377 GCA_964472395.1 uncultured bacterium
CGGAGGCCCGCCGTTACTTGATGTTTTCCGGGAGGATCGGGTCTTGGTACATGACATGCCCGTAGAGTTCGCCGAAGGATCCGTCCGAACGCTTGTCTTTACTGATATCGAGCGTATAGACAGATGCGCTGCCGTTGGCCGTCGCACCGATCTGCACGGTCACGCTGCGTGTCGTGCGGTATCGGAGCGCCGTCTGTGTCGTGTCGGTGAACTCGAGCACGCTCTCTTCCTTCCAGTCCGAACTCGTGATGACCGATTTGACAACCGTCGCCTCGGGATGTGCCTTCTGCAGGATCTGAACGGCCTTGTCCCGGATCGTCGCCGCGTCGCTTCCCGAGTATTTTTCCTGGGCCATCCGGGTGTCGGCGATCCGTGTCCGGCGAATCTCGAGATCGTCCTTGCGCACACCTTCGATCCGCTTGCGCAGATCGGCGATCCGCGTGTCGTCCGGCTTCATCAGGCCGGATGCCCGATTCACGATAGCCTCGATTTCGGGAACAATGTCCTTCTGCAGCAGATTGGGCGTCTGTTTCGATGTGATCTTTGTTTTCTGTTCGGTCATGAATTGCTCGGCGTGTTCCAGTTTCTGGGATGCTTCGGCGATATCGTTTTCGGCGTAAGACACACATGATTTTTCGAATTCCGACAGGGCGCGTTCGAGATCCGGGATGATGGTTTCGAGTTCGCCTGTGAGTAGTGTTCCGGTCTTCCTGAATGCGTCGAAATCCGCTTTTGCAGCCGAGTAAATGGCGGCTCTCGAGGCCATCTCGGTCTGATCCTGAGTGGCGCTCGGGATGAGATACTTCTTCGGGTCGTGATCCGGCCGGCCGAGTCCGATCACGTAAGGTTTCAGTTTTGAGATCCATTCGGAGTCGGATCCGGATGGTTTTACGGGCTGCCCAGCCGGTTGGGCTGCCTGTGCTGAGAGTGTGCTTTCGAGTTTTGCGATGCGGGTTTCCATGGCGACGATATCGGGATGCGCGGGCGGATACTGACCGGCGAATTTCTCGGCGATCTCCTTCATTTTCTCCCGCGCGCTCGCAACAGCCGCTTTTGCCGTGTCGATTTTCCAGTCCTGTGAGGCAGTGTTGGCAGGATTCATGGCTTTTTCGCCCGGCAGGAGCAGTTTATCGGCTTCGCGGAGGCGGTAGGAAACACCTCCCGGGAGTTTGTCCTGGGCGGAAGCGATGGATGCGATGAGTGTCGAGCCGGCGAGTGCCAGGACGATCATGAGTATCGAATGATGGTAGCGAATCATGGTGAACCTCCCTGAATAAAAAGGTATGCGGACATCAGGAGTTTACTTCAGAGTTCTTTTTGAGGCAAACAGGGAGTTGAAGAATTGATGTCCGCATTGAAAAAAACCGATAATCTCTCTATTCTCTGACTCCTGTGGAGGCTCGATCCCGCATGAACGACCTGTCCGCCGGTCTTCCGCACATCGGACGCTACCAGATCCGCCGTAAACTCGGGCAGGGCGGTGTCTGCCGCGTCTTCGAAGCCTTCGACCCCGAACGCAACCTCACTTGCGCCCTCAAAGTCCTCCTCGACAACACCAATTCACTCCGGTTCAAACGCGAATTCCGCTCCATGGCGCGCCTCGATCATCCCCATATCGCCCGCGTCTACGATTACGGCGAAGACGGAAACCACGTCTTCTTCAGCATGGAATTCATCGAAGGCGGGGATCTCAAACAGAAAATCCGCAAACCGAACGAAACGGGCGGTGAGCGGATCATCCCCGAATCGGCTTCGGACTTCCGAACACTCATCGACCTGATCATCCGCATCTGTGATCCCCTCAACTACATTCATTCACAACGTGTCATCCACCGCGATCTGAAGCCCGCCAACATCATGCTGACTCGCGACGGCGACGTGAAACTGATGGACTTCGGACTGGTCAAGGAAACCGATCTGATCGAGGATTCGCTGACGCAGACCGGCATGTTCGTCGGAACGGTCGCCTACATGTCCCCGGAACAGGGTCTCGGACGCAGTCTGGACCACCGCACCGATTTGTATTCGATGGGAGTGATCCTTTACGAAATCTGCACGGGCCGCCTCCCGTTCCGCGCCGACAGTATTCTTGCGGTCTTCATGAAACACATCAGGGAAGCGCCTGTCCCGCCGCGGATCATCAACCCCGATGTGCCTCCGGAACTCGAACGGATCATCCTCCGTCTGCTCGAAAAACAACCGATCAACCGCTTCAACTCCGCGGCCGATCTCCATCAGGCCCTTCTGAGCATCCCGCTGGCCGCCGCGATGCCCGATTTCCCGTCGGATCTGACAATGACGCTGCAGACGCCGGAATTTCAGCCCGTCGAGCGTCAACCTGTGCTACTCACGCCGGGGCTCATCGGCCGCGATCGGGAGCTGTCGGTTGCGCGGGCCTGCATCGACAGACTCGATGAGGGGCACGGCGGGATCATGTTCATCGAGGGTGATGCGGGGATGGGCAAGAGCGCGTTTCTGCAGGAAATTGCCACAGCGGCACGGCTCAAAGGCGCGATGGCACTAAAAACGGCCTGTGCGGAACTCGAACGCTTCCCCTACGGCGCATTCATCCGGCCGCTTGAAGTGATCGCTGAAAAACTCGCCGCCATGGATCCCGAAGCCGCACTCCGGATACTCCAGGGCCGCGGCCCGATTCTCGCTTCGATCTGCCCCCGTTTCCAGGAAATCAAAGCGCTGGAGGGGATCGCTCCCGCTGCGCAACTCGAACCCCTCCAACATAAGTTCCGTGCTTTCGACGCGGTCCGGACGCTCCTCAGCAATCTGGCCGCCGACCGGCCGGTCGTGATCGTCATCGATGATATTCATTTCGCCGATGACCTGAGCTTCGAACTCCTGCATTATCTCTCAAGGGTCCTGCTCGATCCCGACACCTCCCAGCATCTTCCCCTTCTGATCGTCTCGACATACCGGCCAATCGAAATCGAGGCGGTCGAGCCGCTGCAACGGGTGCGGGATGCGCTTCGCGGGATGGGCGAATGCCGTGAAATCGTGCTCGCATCACTGGACGTCGACTGGACGCGGCAGCTCATCGAGGCGATGTTGGGTGCGCATGAGATTTCCTCTGAGTTGATTGCGCAGGTGCATCAGGAATCCGGCGGTAACCCGTTTTTTATCGAAGAAATCATCAAGGGATTGATTGATGAGCGGTTCCTGAGTTTCAACCAGGGGGCGTGGCGATTCGATCTGGACCAGACCGAGCATATGGTCGTTCCGGGGACCGACACGCAGACTTTATCGATCGTTCGGATTCCTGAGCGACTTCGTAACGTGATTGTCAAGCGGATCGCTCGGCTGTCGGACAAGACCCGGGAAATGCTCGGCCGCGCCTCCGTGCTCGGTGTCCGTTTCCCCTTCTCGCTCCTGGCGGCGCTCTCGGATGTGTCGGAAGACGAATTGCTCGATCTGGTTGACGAGGCAATCCGGGCGCGGATTCTGGAGGAGGTATCGGGGCAGGGCGGCAGCGAACTGAGATTTTCACAGAACATCATTGTGACCGTGCTCTATGAATCGCTCTCCAATCTGAGGCGGAACCGGCTGCATCTCAAAGCGGCTGAGGCGATTCTGCGGATCGAGGGCGAAGATGGTCCCGGGACGCACGAACGGTTGGCCTATCATTACGATCGCGCGCAGCAGTACCGGAAGGCGATCGACTACTACGGCAAGGCGGGCAGGCATGCGATCCGTTCCGTCATTCCGCGCTCCGCGAGGCAGTTCATTCAGCGGATCATGGAGTTGCTCCGGAAGGTCGATCTTCCGCGGGAGGAGATCGAAGTCTTAGAGAGCGATGCGCTTCTGTTGCGGGCGCAGACATACGAGATGACCGGCAACATGGATCTCGCACTCGCGGATTACCGAGAGCAGTTCGCATCGGCTCAACGGAGGGGAGACGCGCGTCAGCAAGGCAGAGGACTCCTCAACATCGGCCGGATTCAGGTGTTGACCGGGAGTCTGAATGAGGCACTGGAGTCGTTCCAGAAATCACTCGAGTATGTGCCGGAATCTCCGGAAAACGAAACAGAACGCCTCTTTATCGCCGCCAATCTCGCTCAGGTCTGGCTGAATCTCGGCAACTTCCGCCGCGCGTCCGAGTTGTTTGCGACGTTGCGCGACAAGGCCGATCCGGTCGATGCTCCGGTTGCGGCGATGTGCGAATCGAATCTGGGGATGGCCTGTTACTACCTGGGGGACTACGACCGGGCACTCGAGGTGCTCGAACAGTCGATCGGTCGGTATCGAGAACTCGGCGAACATCATCAGATTCTGAAGGTGATGATCAACATCGCGGGGATTCACATGGCGCGTGGTGACACGGCGAAAGCACTGGAGTCGAACCGCGAATCGCTCCAGATCGCGCGTAAAATCGGGGATATCTACCATATAGGGATTATTCAGGGGAATCTGGCACTGATCTATCAGGAACAGGGCGAGTACTGTCCCGCAGCGGAATCCCTTCGTGAATCCCTCGAGATCGCCCGCAGTATCGGCGATAGAGCGGGCACGGCGATCGCGCTGATCAATACCGCCAATCTGCTTGTGGAGATGGGAGATCGGAAGGGATCAGCGTTGAATTACCGGTTGGCGATCGAGATTGCTGAAGAGACCGGCGAGAAATGGATTCTCGCATTTTCCCTGAATCTTCTCGGGGAATATCATATGGCGTCGGATGAGATGGGCCTGGCGAGGGGGTATCTTCAGAAGGCACTGGACGAGAGTCACCGGATCGGCATGCAGGCTCTCGAGATACAGGCGTCCGCGAATCTCAGCCTGATCGAATCGCGAATCGGATCGGATGCGGCGGCCCTGGAGCAGGGCTTCGATGCGCTGGAACGCGCGATGAATCTCGGGGATTCAGATGCCATCCTGAAGACGAGGTGGCGCTTGGCCGAAATCTGTTTGACGTGCGGGATGCCCGACGAAGCGCGCCGGATTGCAGTCGGCGGTTTGAAAGTTGCGAGACGCCGCAGGCATCTCATCTATGAATGGCGGTTTTTATCCCTGATCGGCCGGTCGATCGATGCGAAGGCGTTTCCCGGTCATGCCATCCGGTCGCTCAGAAGGGCGGCAGGCATCCTGTCGGAGATCCACCGTGGTCTCGATGACGAACTTCGGACGCGTTACCGGAACCAGCCGGAAATCCGGACCGGAATGGAACAGGTGCGGATGCTGGCCGAACGGATGAAAGACGGATCGACCGTGACGCTATGCCACGAAATGATGGATGATCCGGATGCCGACGATGCGACGATCGCGTTTGAAACCGGCGATCCGAAAGACTCGTGACAGAACGACGCAAGGGGGACAATCATCGGGTGACCGGTTGACTTGAGGTCGAAATCTGATCAGAATCAGAGATATACATGTTCGTGAGAAATGCCATCGAGAGGGAATGAGAGTATTTCCGGGAGAAAACACATGAGAATGACGTGGTCGGTCGCATCCGCAATCGTTTCGCTCGGGCTTCTGCCGGGTCTGGTTCCCCGTGCCAATGCCGATTTTTTTCCCGAACCTCAGATCGTGGTCGAACCGGCGTATATGACATCCGGACAGGTTCATCCTGATGTGGCGTTCGATGACGGGAATGCCGTGCATGTGGTCTGGAGTGGTGATCCGACGACAGGCATCGACAGAATCTTCCATAAGAAAATCGATGCAACCGGCTCGATCGGCGCGACCGAACCGGTCACGATCGACGGATCCTGCCAAGCGTCGGATTGCGGGCTGGATTATCCGTCACTGGCGATCGCGGGAACACGGTGTACGGTCGTTTATCCCGGTTCGGCGGCTCATCCGTCCGTCGATTCCTCGGAATTGAATACCGCGACGGGAATCTGGACATTCACCGGGCAGGCGGATGACGGGACCTACGGGCCATTCGCTGAAGTCGCGGTTGCGGCGCACGGCGACTACGTGATTCTCGCGTATCCCTATCAGGGCGGGTTCCGGTTCGTGCAGTGCGACCATGGGGTCTGGCAACCCGGAAAGGAATATCTCATGCTTCCGGCCCCGGGCGTCTCGTTTCAGAACATCGATATCGCAATGGATGCAGAAGGTTACTTTTATGCCGTTCTCGATATCCACGATACCAATACATTAACATCGGCTGTCTATACAGGTCGATCGACGAATCCGTACAATCCAATCGGAGCATTTCTGTCGTTGCGAACCGTTGAAGTGTTTCATCCGGATGATTTCCTGTCATATCCAGCCATCTCGGTCACTGGATCGGCAGCAACTCTGGATCTGGCGGTCACCATCGGATGGATCCATCTGGACAGCGGCAGTCCGGTGGTCTATGCACAAACCGAAATGAACAAATCCTGGGCGACAATGGATGCGTTTGGTGGGACGGGTAGTCGGGCATGTTCGTGGACAACCGGTGTCGTGGCGAAACATCTGGATGTGCATCGCGATGCGGATGGCGTCGTTCGGATGGTGTGGTTGGATTTGCGCGTCGAGAACGACGAGGTGTACGGTGCGGTGTCATACAACAACGCGAGTAGTTTTCTGCCTGATGAATGCGTCAGCTGTATCTCGGAAAACCTGAATCCGGTGACCGATCCCGCCATCGCCGTGTCGACCGGCCCTGCGAAAAGGACGGCGATCGTCTTTTCGCGACTGCATGATGGCTTCAATCATGCTTTCATCTCATATCAGCACTCTCTTCTTTATGATTCCTGTGACGGTGATTTTTCAAACTGGGATGCCGTATCCGGAGTCGAAATCGATCCGACATTCAGTCATGACCTGGGAGGCGCCAGTTTCAAATTCATGACAACCGGGAAACGCGGTGTGCTCATGCAGGACTTCTCACCTGACCAGTTGACCGGAACGGTCGATTTCTGGTTTCACGATTCCATGTCCGCCACCACGGATTTCCGGTTCAGAATCGATGGCGACGATGGTCAGAGAGCAGGTGTATACCGGATGATCGGGATCAACAATGCCTCCAGTCATACGACCTATTCCGTCGATGACGGATCCGGTGTCTGGTTGACGACGACCGCATCCCGATCGACCGGTTGGCATCACGTCATCGCGTCCGTCCGGAATGGTCTGATCGAGATCTTCATGGATCCTGAAATCAACACGGAACCAGTGGTGTCGAGCATCGGATTCGAGTATTTCAGCCGGATCGAATTCGAGGGCGGGACAGATGCCGAACCGTATTATCTCGACGATGTCCACGTCATCGGCGAGGTGCTTCGTGCGACCCCGGCAACGTCGCTCATCGGCACGATCGTGCTGCTGGTATCAATCGGCGCGCTGTTGATGATTCGCAAGCGGTGACACTCGGGGAATGGACGTGTTGCGAGAGTCTTTGTTGATTTGACTTACACGTTCTGATTCAGAAAAATAGAAGGCGAAGCAGACAGTGATGCGGGTTTGTGTGCGTGAGGGGGAACAGTCAAGGAGGCGTGAGATGAATTCCGGAACAAGATTCATTTATTTGTGTGCATCGATCGTCAGCCTGGTCGCGATGGCGCAGGCCGGTCTTTATCCCGAAGCGGAACTCTTCGTGGAACCGGCTTACATGACATCGAATCAGGTTCATCCGGACATGGCATTTGACATGAACGGGACGGTTCATGTCGTCTGGAGCGGGGATTACACGAGCGGGATCAATCAGATATTTCACCGGAGTAAAACACCTTCCGGCGGAGCATCCGCGACGGAATTGATCGCGATCGATACGGACTGTCTGACGGTGGATTGCGGGTTCGATTACCCGGCGATCACGATTAGTTCGGGGAACTACGGAATGGTGGTGTATCCGGGATCGGTGGCGCATCCGACAATCGATTCCGTGGAGTTGTATGTGCCGACTGGAACGTGGGCGAACAAAGGTGATGCCGACTCGGGAATCGGCGGCCCTTTCGAAGAGGTGGCGATCACCAACAGCTTCAATTTTGCATTTCTGGCGCACTCCTACCTGAACGGGATCCGGTTCTCGAGGTTCAATACCGGCGTCTGGGATCCGGCGTCGGAGTATCTGCTGATTCCCGGCGGTCCGAACCAGCAGTTCTCCAATTTTGATCTCGCCGCAGATGAAGATGGCTATCTCTACCTTGTCTACGATGTCAACGATCTGTCGACCGGATACAAGTCCGCGGAAGTCCGGCGAACGGTCAATCCCAACGATTTCACGGCCGGCTTCGAGCCGGCTCGTCCGCTCGAGGCAGAGCATTCCATCAACTTTGAGAGCGAACCGGCCATTTTCGTTCAAGGTGCTGCAGGATCCAGTGATCTGGCAGTATCGATCGCATGGGTGCATCTGAATGTCTCGAATCCGCAGGTGTTCGGACTCGTCGAATTCAACGGCGATTGGGGAAACAGCGGCCCGATGAGTGGATTGAGCAATCAGGCATGCAACTGGACGATGGGTTATGCGGTTGGATTGGATGTGGTCCGGACCGAGGCGGGAGTTCTGCATCTGGTCTGGATGGATACGCGAACCGGTCTGATGGAAACCTATGCCGCGTCGTCCTACAACGATGCGGACAGTTTTCTTACGGATGAATGCATCAGTTGCGGCGTGGGAGGATCCGGATCGGTGAACTCTCCGGTCATCGCCATCTCTCAGGGAATCGGAAAAGACCTGGCGATCGCTTACTCAAAGCAGGAATCTCTCGGGAATCATGTCTATCTCGCATTCACGCCGACATTGTTCTTCGACGCATGCGATACTGATTTTTCAAACTGGGATTCGCATTCCGGCGTCACAATCGATCCGACGTTCGCCCATGATCCGGGTGGCGGCAGTTTCCGGTTTGCCACGGCCGGGAAACGTGGACTGCTCGTCAACGATTTCTCGCCGGCTCGACTCACCGGCACTCTCGATTTCTGGTTCCATGACACCGGATCGAACGATGCGGATTTCTGGTGCCGGATCGATGGCGACGATGGTCTGCGATCCGGCGTCTATCGCATGGTGGGAATCAACAATGCGTCGAGTCACAGTGCATATTCGATCAACACGGGACTGGATGCCTGGGAACCGACCTCGGTGATGCGCAATGTGGGATGGCATCATGTGATTGTGACGGTGAACGGGGGAATGATCGATATCCGGATCGATCCGGAGATGCATACGACTCCGGTGCACACGAGCGGTGGCTTTGAGTATTTCGACCGGATTGAATTCGAGGGAGGAACGGAGGCCGACCCGTATCATCTCGACGATGTCCACATCATCTCCGAATTGATCCGATCGACGCCGGCGATGTCCGTCATCGGAACGATCGTATTGCTGTTGTCGATCGGTATCCTGTTGATGATTCGTCATCGGTAAGGTAATCTGATGAGGATGTCCAACCGTGGGTTCATTGGAGGGGTTACAATGCGACACGCAAGGTGGTTTATTATCGGAGTGATCGCTCTGGCGGCTGCCGGAACGAATGCCGGGTTCTTCCCGACACCGCAGATTGCCGTGGAATCGAGCTACATGACGACTGGTCAGGCTCATCCTGATCTGGTCTTCGATCTCAGCCAGAATCTCCATCTTATCTGGAGCGGGGATCCGACCATGAGTATCAAGCGGATCTATCACCGGAAAGTAGAGCCATCGGGTGCCTGGATGGCGACCGAACCGGCAGCTGTGGATGGATCCTGCACGACTGTCAACTGCGGATTCGATTTCCCGGCCATCGCGATGGGCAACTCCACCTGCATGGTCGTCTACCCCGGCGGGGCAACGCACCCGTCGATGGACTCGACGGAACTGAACGTTTCAACGGGAATCTGGACATTCCGGGGTCAGGCGGATACCGGAACCCAGGGGCCATATCCGGAAGTCGCCGTAGCGGCCTACGGGAACTTCATCTTCGCGGCTCATGAATATGAGAATGGATTCAGAGTGGTGCGTTACAACAGCGGGGTCTGGGAAACGGGTTCCGAGTTCACATGGGTTCCCGGAGGATCGATTTCCTACGAGAATATCGATGTGGCCGTTGATGCGGAAGGATACATATATGTTGTGTTCGATTCACTGGATTCCGGTTCGGGTTTCTACGGAGTCGGTGCATGCCGCTCGATCGATCCGTACGATGTCGCCGCCGGGTTCCACTCGATTCGTATCGTTGAGCCGGGCCACCCGGACTTTTTCTATGCGCACCCTTCTATTTCGGTCACGGGCTCCGAGTCTACCAGCGATCTGGCGGTGACGATCGGGTGGGTCCATCTGAATGCCAGCAACCCGCAGGTGTATGCCATGACCGAGTATAACGGTACATGGTATTCCATCGCTCTGTTTTCAGGTCCGGGCAACAAAGCCTGTTCCTGGACCGGAGGAGTCGTTTCATCCGATATCGATCTGGTCCGTGATTCAAACGGAACGATTCAGATGGTCTGGCTGGACTATCGAACAGGCAGTTATGAGGTCTACGGTGCGGTATCCTATGATGACGGAGCGAATTTTCTGCCGGATGAGTGCATCAGTTGCGGGGACGGGGAGTCCGGCACGGTTTCCGATCCGGCAATCACGCGCACAACCGGTTCGATCAAGCGGACTGCGGTGGCCTACTCGCGGATGGTGGCCGGCCATGACCATGTCTTTCTGTCGTATATCGCGTCGCAATTCTATGATTCATGCGATACGGATTTCTCGAGGTGGGATTCCGCATCGGGAGTCGTGATCGATCATTCGTTCAGCCATGATCCCGGTGGCGGGAGTTTCCGATTCCAGGCATCGAAAGGCCGAGGCATGTTGTCGAACGATTTTTCTCCCGAGCAACTGACCGGGACCGTCGATTTCTGGTTCTTCGATTCGCTGTCGAACACGTCCGATTTCAGTTTTAAGATTTCGGGTGATGACGGCACCAAATCCGGCGTCTACCGGATGGTCGGCATCAACAACGCATCCAGTCACAGTGTCTATTCGATCGATCAGGGTCTCGGAAGCTGGTCATCGACGACCGTGACGCGGACGGCCGATTGGCACCACGTGATCGTTTCGGTCGAAGACGGTACGATCCAGATCTTCCTGGATCCGGAAACCCATCCAATCCCGATTCATACTTCTTCCGGTTTCGAATTCTTCAACGGCATCGAATTCCAGGGCGGAACCGATACGGATCCCTATTATCTCGATGATGTGTATCTGATCACGGAAACACTCCGGGCGACTCCGTCGATGTCGACATGGGGGATGATCCTGCTTCTGGCGGCATTCGGTGCGTTGATTTTCGTGCAACGGAATCGGTAGATACCGCGCAGTTTGCTGTCGGAATAAAATCCAATCGTTCGTTGACTTGCCGGGGAGCCTGCTCGTATTGTGAGTCTGGGAGGATCGGTCGGCTTGGGTAACGTGCAGGAAACCATCGGGCGCTATCGGATACTGGATAAACTGGGCCAGGGCGGGACGTGTCGGGTCTTCAGGGTGTTCGATCCGGAAAACCAGCGCACCTGCGCCCTCAAAGTGTTGCTCGACAACGCCAACGTGCTCAGATTCAAACGCGAATTCCGGTCGATGGCGCGTCTGGATCATCCGAACATTGCCAAAGTCTATGAGTTCGGTGAAAGCGGACAGGATGTCTTTTTCACCATGGAATTCATCGAGGGAGGTGATCTGAAGAGCTGGTTCCGGACGATTAAAACGCGGCGCCGCGAGCGTCCGTTTCCGGAATCCGAAGACGAATTCCGGGAGATCATCGACCTGTTCTGCCGGATCTGTGACCCGCTCCAGTATATCCATCTCCAGCACATCGTGCATCGAGACCTCAAACCCGCAAACATCATGCTCACTGCCGACAACCGGGTCAAGCTGATGGATTTCGGTCTGGTCAAGGAATCCGAACTGATGGATGACGCCCTGACCCGGACAGGTATGTTCATCGGCACCGTCGCCTACATGTCACCCGAACAGGGAATGGGACGCTCGCTCGATCACCGCTCGGATCTCTATTCACTCGGAGTCATCCTCTATGAGGCCTGCACCGGCCGGATCCCGTTTCAGGGCGAAAACGTCCTGAATATCTTCATGCAGCATATCCGGGATGTCCCGGAACCGCCGCGGAAAATCAATCCCGCGGTCCCGATTCCCCTCGACCGCCTCATCATGAAACTGCTCGAAAAACAACCCATCGATCGCTTCAATTCCGCAGCGGATCTCGTTGCAGACCTGCATGGCATCTATGCGGCGGTCGCGAGTGAAACGACGCAGGAGGAGGTCATTCCCGCCCTATCCGACACAACGACGGAGACCGGGCGCGTCAGCGATACGCATCCCCTCCTGCTGGCGCCGGGACTGATCGGCCGGGATCACGAATTGACGCGGATCCGGAATCGCCTGGATCACCTCACCGGTCGAGGTGCCGGTGTCGTGTTGATTCAAGGGGAGGCCGGGATGGGGAAATCGGCGCTCATCCGTGAAATCGCCTCCGGCGCACGGATACGCAAGTGTGCGGTTATGCGCTCGGTATGCTCGGAGGTTGAACGATACCCGTACAGCGCATTCGTGCCGGTACTGGAAGCGATTGCGGACAAACTGACAGCCATGCCCTCGGATGACGCATTGCGGTTTCTCCAGGGCCGGGGCGAAATCCTCGCGTCGATCTGCCCCCGGTTTCTCGATATCCCCGCCATGCACGGACATGCATTGCCGGCCGCGCTCGAACCGGCCCAGCAGAAGATCCGCGCGTTCGATGCGATCAAAACCCTTTTATTCAGCTACGCTGCCGGCCGACCGGTCGTCGTCTGCATCGATGATCTGCAATGGGCCGACGAACTCAGTATCGAACTGCTGCATTATCTCGCGCGCGTGTTGTGCGAAGCCGAGCGTGGGCAGGCGCGCCCCGTCCTGTTCATCGCGGGATATCGCAAGGCGGAACTCCGGGATAACGACACGTTCTGGCACCATCATGAACGGATCCTGTCGTACCCGGATTGTGAGGAGTTCGTCCTGTCCCCGCTGGATGTCAGGGCCACGCGCCAGATGGTGCGTGCGATGCTGGGGGCGGGTGAGATTTCCGCGGGGATTCTCGATCGCGTGTACCGGGAGAGTGGCGGAAACCCGTTTTTCATCGAGGAAATCCTTCGGTTGCTGATCGAAGACGAATCACTGAGTCTCGTGCACGGACAATGGACACCCGAATTCACCTCGGATGATGCGACAGCAGGACGGCGGTTCGATACGATCTCGGGGCGATTGACAAAGAAGATCCCGGATCGCCTCAACCGCATGATCAGCCGCCGTGTGGCCGGGTTGAGCGAAAAGACGCGGGATGTGCTCAGCCGGGCCTCGGTGATCGGCGGGCAGTTCGAATTTGAGATGTTGCTCCGGTTATGTGATGTGCCGGAGGACGATCTGCTGGACCATCTGGACGAAGCGATCCGCATGAATATTCTCGAAGATGCCCCCGGGTCGATCGGAAAAGCGCTTCGGTTCACCCAGAACCTGATCTGCAAGGTGCTCTACGACGGCCTCTCCAATCTCAGGCGAAACCGGCTTCACCAGAAAGTCGCCGAAACGATCATCGCCCTACATGGTCCGTCCAGCGAGTCCCACATCGAGGTTCTCGCATATCATTTCGATCAC
>CAYYMM010000024.1:0-40135 GCA_964472395.1 uncultured bacterium
CAGCAGTTCAAACCTGCCATCGAATATTATTCGCGCGCGGCGCGTCTCGACCTCACCCACTCGATCGCAAACGCCGCCTGTGCCCACGCCGACCGGATTCTCGACCTGCTGCCCCATGCCAGAATGTCGGACAATCAACGGGTCGCGACCCATCTCAATGCGCTCGGATTGAGAGGTGAAAGCTATGAAATGATGGGTAAGTTCGAATCCGCAATGGCCGATTTCTCGACCTTTTTCGATCTCGCGGAGGCCCACGGCCATGCGGAACTGCAGGCGAAGGCTCTGCGGTCGAAGGGTCGGCTGCATGTCAAACTGGGAGACTACGAGGCGGCGATGGAGGCCTTTCAGCAAAGCCTGATTCGCATGCCGGACATGCCCGAAACGGCATCGGAACGCGCCTACATCGATGCCAATATCGCCCTGGTATGGATGAATCTCGGTGAGGTCCAGAAAGCGCTGGAACTGTTCACCTCACTCCTGAAAAAAGTCCGCGACTTCGACCCGCCGGTCGCGGCCATGTGCGATTCGAACATCGGACTGGCCTACTACTATCTCGGCGACTACCCCCGCGCGCTCGAATCGCTCCAGAGCGCTGTCGATCGGTATCATGCCCTGAACGAGCCCAATCAGATTCTGAAAGTCATGAACAACATCGCGGGAATCCACATGGCACGGGGCGACACCGCAAACGTTCTCTCCACCAACATGCAGTCCCTGTCTCTGGCACGGAAAATCGGCGATATCCATTCCACCGCCGTTCTTCTGGGCAACCTGGCCTTGATTCACCAGGAACATGGCGATTACGTGCTGGCCTCGGAACACTACAGGGAATCACTCGAGATATCCCGGAGTATCGGTGACAAGGTCGGGATCGCCATCGCACTGATCAATGTCGGAAACATGATGATGGATCTGGGGAACGAGAGCATCCCGGAACAGAACTTCACGAGCGCCTATGAAATGGCTGAGGAAACGGGTGAGCGGTGGCTCGCGGTGATCGCCATGCATCAGATGGGCGAGTTCCGGATCGCGCGGCACAGTCTGGAGCGCGCCGAATCGATTCTGAGAAAATGCATGGATGATGCGCGGCAGATCGGCTTGCGAACGATCGAGGTGCAATCCGCAGCGAATCTCGGGTACATCCTCGCCATCCGCGATCGCTCCGCATCAGCGATCGAAAGGGCGCAAGCGGCCCTGATCGATGCCAAGCAGATCGGGGACATGGACGGCATTCTCCGGACACTCTGGAGACTCGCCGCGATTCAACTTCTGTTCGGTATTCCGGATAAGGCAATTCGCACATCCGTCGAGGGATTGAACATCGCCCGGAAACGGGAGTACCGGATCTATGAGTGGCGGTTCTGGATGCAGACCGGTGACGCTCTCACGGCACTCGACCGGAAAAAAGCGGCCTACCGGGCATTGACCCGGGGCGCGTACGTGTTGGAGTATCTGGCGGATAACACGACTCCGGAGGATCGCCGCAGCTTCTTCAGCACGCCGGATGTTTCGACGGCGCTGGACCGATTACTCGTGCTGGCCGACTCCGAGCGCGATTCGATGATGGCCGCACTGTGCCGACGCCTGATCGATCTCGCTTGATGGAGGTAAACGCTGATTTCCCGAACGGGTCGCAGAAAATTGACAGGGGGAATCCGAATCGGTACTCTGAAGGACAAGCTTGAGATTTCAACCTCGGGAAGGAGATTCCTCATGAACCGCACGGTTTGCATTCTGTCGCTGATATCAATCGTGATCACCTCTGCATCCCTTCCAACCGTGCAGTGCAGTTATTATTACGGCAATCCTGTGAAGTTCATTGAGACGGAACATGAACCTTTCACACAGTCCCTCGTGGATGTCGATTTTGACCGCTTCAATAATGTGCATCTCGTCTGGAGCAGCGACGAAAACCTTTCGTATCGTCAGATCTATCATCGGGCCCGTCTCCATGATGGAAGTATTCTGCCGACAGATACGATCGCGATGCATCTGGATTGTGAGATATCCGACTGTGGCTTGCTGTCACCTCTGATTTCATTCGGTGCCGGATCGCTGGATATCGGGCACTGCGTGTACTTTCAGAGTGCCGGATCGAACCCGCTCCAGTATACGCAGCTCAGCTACACGAGTGGCACATTCAATTCGGTATTCGTCGGCGATATAACCGACACGGATCTGGTGACTGATTATGCCATAGCTTCTTATGGTGATTACTCATTTCTCGTGTGTGAATTTCAGGATAAAATCCGGGTGATTCCTGGTTCCAATGGGGAATGGGATGAATCAGCGCTGTATGATTTCCTGCCGGGTCCCGATGAATATTTGCTTTCTCCCGATATTTGTACGGATGAAGCGGGCTATCTGTACATCACGTTCGACGCGTACGACATGATCGGATTCACCTATACACACAGGGTCGTCCGATCGGAGTTGCCCCTTTCGACTTCGGTGTTTCTCTCTATTCGGGATGTGCCCGGGACGAGTGAGTATGAGAACCCGGAGATCGCTGCTTCCGGAAGCGGAGACAATCTTCTGGTCTGCCTCCTGCGTACGTCGAGTTCGGGTCCCACGACGGCTTTGAGTTGTACTGTCGAAGCGGATGATGATGATTGGATCTCTAGTGTCGATTTCGGCGATTCCACGGTGGATCTCTCGATAGTGACCTCATATTTCATTAATAATCAGCACGTTCAGATCGGACGAGATAACTCGATTCATGCCGTCTGGGAATCCGATCTGTCAGGCGTCTCCGAAGTGTATGCATCGACATCCCTGGATGCCGGCGGTACTTTTTCTACACAGGTCTGTCTGAGTTGTGGAACGGAACCGCACTTGGAGGCGTTTAACGCAAGTATCGCAGTTTCGAAAGATGCCGGACGCGAAATCGCGATCGTGTTCGACCAGACGGACATGGACGGAAATATCCACCCCTGGCTGATTCACATCCCGACATATTTCCATGATTCGTGTGATTCAGGGTTCGATAACTGGACGACGGCATCCGGCGTGTCGCTCGATCCGATCGCCGGACATCATGACCCGGGGTGTTTCCGGTTCGCGACATCCGGAACCCGAGGCGCGCTTGTGGCGGATTACAACGATCAGGCTCTGACCGGCACGATCGATTTCTGGTTCATGGATTCGCTCTCGGAAACGTCCGATTTCACCATGCGGATCGATGGCGATGATGGGTTGAAGGCCGGTGTCTACCGGATGATCGGCATCAACAATGCCTCGTCGCACACGACCTATTCCGCTTTCGACGGCACCTCCTGGACTGCGCTGACACAGGCGCGCACGGCCGGATGGCATCATGGCGTCGTCCAGGTATCGGCAGACGGCATCGTGATGTATCTCGATCCCGAAACCACGCCGGCCAGCGTGTATCAGAGTGCTGCGTTTGTCAGTTTTCATCGTATCGAGTTTCAGGGCGGAACCGATGCCTCCCCGTATTATCTCGACGACGTCATCGTCGCCGCGCCCGTTTCTCGAATGGTCCCGGCGGAATCGACTCTGTCGGTCATCCTGATGGTGCTCGCGATCACTGTGGGATTCCTCGTCTGTTCGTTCTCGGCGCGGCATCGTTGACAGAACAGCTGTCGCGCGTTACGGTGAAAGAACAAGGTGATCACCGATCCGGTTCCAGGGGAGGATCAGTATGGCAAAGGCATCCAGTTTCATCGTTCCTGTTTGTGTGCTGTTGCTGCTGTGCTCGGGTGGACCGGCGTCGCAGGCCTACTATTACGGGGAACCCGAACGTTTCGTCGAATCGACATTTGACGGCTCAAACCAGTTCAATCAGGATGTCGCTTTCGATGGGAGCGGCAATGTACACGTCGTCTGGATCGAGCATGAAGACTTGGGCTCCTACGAGATATTCCATCGCATCAAGCTGCATCAGGGTGAGAGTCTGCCGACGGGACCAATCGCCTTCGATCCGTTCTGTCAGAGTATCGATTGTGGGCTGAACCGTCCCATGTTCGCCGCAGGAAACCACCCGGAGGAATTCGGATTCTGTGTGTTCTCGAGGGGACAGTCTCCCTTCGGGATCGAGCTGTCTACGATCGATTCCTCATTCACCTGGGCCTATAATGGAGTCTTCGTTTCATCCACCACGACCGTGGATTATGCGTTTACGTCGTATGCAAATCACGCATTTTTCATTTACAGCAGAATGGGCGGGATGCGATTGGAGCGCCTGACCGACGGTATCCCCGATGGAGCGCCGTTCGACTTCCTGCCGGATCCGGATTATACACTGTATCATCCGGATATCTGCACGGATGAAGAGGGATATTTATATGTGATTTATGAAGCGTACAATTCGAGCACGTCGGCCTATGTTCGGAAGATACAACGCTCTCTCGATTCCGAAGATGTATCGGGTTTCTCGTTCGCACGTGCGGTTCTCGGTGCCGCCAACTTTGAATACCCGTCAATCGCGGCGATCGGATCACTGACGAATCTGGATTTACGGGTCGGGATCGGTAAGATCGAACATTCCGGAACGAATTATCGCGTCGAAGGCCTGGTGGAAGTGAATGGCATCTGGGACAGTCCGGGGGCATACGCGGGACAGGAAGCATTGATCCGGCTCGCGGACAGCGGCAATGTCGCCTCCAATATCGATGTCGCGTTCGGGCGCGATCATGCGTTTCATGTCGTCTGGTGCGATGACACGGTCATCCAGAGCGAAGCGTATGCATCCGTGACCTTCGATGATGCCTCCTCATTCTCGGCGCCCCAGTGCCTGAGTTGCGACACCGAAACACACTCGATCGTCATGACACCGCGGATTGCGGCATCCAGAGACGACAGCCGGTCGCTCGCAATCGTGTTCATTCAGGATGATCCGTCCACAACAAACCATCCCTGGCTGCTGCATGTGCCGACACACTTCCGGGATACCGGCGATATGGATTTTGACAACTGGGATACAGCTGCCGGCGTCATGATCGATACGACATTTGGTCGAGGTGATACGATGAGCTTCCGGTTTGAATCAGAGTCAATCCGTGGAGCCCTGTCCCGCAGTTACATCGATACCCCGATCGTTGGCACCGTCGATTTCTGGTTCTACGACCGGTTGTCCGAATCCTCGGATTTCCATCTCCGCATCGACGGCGATGACGGCACGAAAGGTAGTGTCTACCGCATGATCGGGATCAACAACGCATCCAGTCATACGACCTACTCGGTGCATGACGGAAGCGACTGGCAGACTCTGTCCAACGCCCGCACCATGGATTGGCATCATGTCCTGATCAATGTGACGGATACCGGCATCGAAATCCTGCTGGATCCCGAAACGGATCCGGCACCGGTCTATTCGAGTTCGCAGATGATCGAAATCGGGAGTATTCAGTTCGAAGGCGGAACGGACAGCGACCCGTACAATCTTGACGATGTGACGATCGCCGCTTATGTGCCGCGCGCCGTGCCCGCCCTCACCATCGACGGAATCATTTTTACCCTGATCGTTCTGTCCTGCCTGTTCGCCCTGCATGGAATCCGTCGTCGCTCATGAAAATCCTGATCATCGGCGGCACATCGTTCATCGGTCCCTGTGTCATCCGGGAGTTGCTCAGGGATTCCCACGAACTGACGGTTTTTTCCCGTGGCCAGACGCAATGCCCTCTGCCCGAATCCGTTACCCACCTGATCGGCGACCGACGCACCCTGAAGAACCATCGCGATACGCTCAGACAATGCCGTCCGGATGTCGTGATCGACACGATGATCCTGACGGAAAACGATGCGGCGGACTGCTGCGAGGTATTCCGCGGATCTGCGAAGCGTCTGGTCATGATCAGCAGTCAGGACGTCTACCGAGCCTACGGCATCATAAACGGCTCGGAATCCGGCGACATCGACAACCGGCCGATCACCGAAGACGCTCCGCTCCGCTCGACCCCGTATCCCTATCGTCAGCCGGATACAGACCCGTCGTCACCTCTGTATCACTACGACAAGATCCCTGCCGAGCGAGCGGTCCTGGCCACACCGGATCTGGAGGGGGTGGTCCTGCGACTGCCGATGGTCTACGGCCCGGGTGACCGGCAGCACCGATGCCAGGGATTTCTGAGACAGATGGCACAGGCGCAGCCGGTCATATCACTGGATGAGGCGGAAGCGCATTGGCGCGGAGCGCGGGGGTACGTCGAGGATATCGCTCATGCAATCGCCATGACGGCTGTGATGCCATCTCTCCCCAACCGGATATACAATGTGGCCGAAACCGAAGCATTCAGTACCGCCGAGTGGATCCGCATGCTCGGCGACGCCTTCGGCTGGCAGGGACAGGTCACCCTCACTCCGCCACCCCCCGGAACCTCGGTGTCACCCGATTCGATCCAGCATCTCATCGTCTCCTCGGACCGGATCCGCCGCGACCTGGGATACACCGAACCGACCGATCGATCCGAACGACTGAAACGCACGATCGAATGGGAACTCTTATAACTGTCTTCCGGTCAATGACTGATAGCGCGCCGACAGGGAAGGGATGATCCCCCTCTCCAGCATGCATCGGCGGAGGCGCGGGTTGCGGATCTGCTGGAGTCTCTCTTCCAGAAGGGCGCAGGCGGATGAACAGATCGCGTCGGCTTCGGTATTGCGTCCGAGACGATCGAGCGTCATCATCAGATAATACCGCCGCTCCATGGATTCGTAGACGGGAGGATTGGGTTCGACGTCGAGCGATTGCCGGAAGAGCGTTTCGGCCCGAGCGAGCGTCGGATCGTTGCAGCCCGAGGCCATGGTGAACGATGCGAGTCCGCGGGTGAACACGAGATCCCCGAGGGTGTTTGCGGCGAGCTCGTGCAGGTCGTTCGTCTCGACTTCCGCCAATTCGTGCAGAGCGATTTCCTTCTGCTGCGTGAGGAGGCGGGATTTGATGAGCTGGAGGGTGGATTGCAGGGCGAGTTGCCGGCTGCCGAGATCCGTGAAAATCGTGCGGGCCTCCGCGAAGTGTTGCGCGGCGAGGGGGAGGTTGCCCTGGAGGACCGCGAGCGAGCCCTGGCCGAATCGGAGATAGCCGTCCCCCAGCGCGTTGTGGATCCGCGCGTTCGATACTTCATATCGTGTGAGATATTCGGCGGCCAGTAACGGCTGGTTCGTGTCGGTATACGTTTCGGCCAGATTGTAATGGACGATGGCCAGCGAGAGTGCGTCGTCGAGACGCTGGGCGATCGTTTCGGACTGGCGCAGAGTGGTGATCGCGTTTTCGAAATCGCCCAGGCGCGAGAAAACCCCGCACAGGTTGTTCAGCACGGTCGATTCACCCTGGTAATCCTTGTAGCGCCGATAGATCTCGAGAGCCTGCTGGTAGAGCTCCAGGACCTGGTGATCCGGTTCGAGTTCCATCGAGATGATGCCTTTAATCACGTAATAGGTCGCGTGAACGCTGTCTTTCAGATCGCCTGGTTCGGAACGGGCTATCAATCGTTGTGAATCGTCGAGATGATCGATGGCGGCGGGGAAGGCGCCTTCGAGATAGTCGATGAAGGCCAGCGAGCAATAGTATTCGGCGCGCCGCAGGTCGTTCCCCGTGCCGGCAATCGCACGCTCGTACCGCTCCCTCGCCTCCGGATACCGACTCATCCGCTGGTAGTTCGACCCCTCCGCAGCCAGAATCCGTGCGAGTTCTTCCGGATCGTCCGTATTGGCTTTGGCGCGCTCGAGATACGATTCTGCCTCATTCACCTGCCCGACGATCGAGGACAGTTTACCGAGCGTCTTGAAGACATACAGCAGTTCCTCGGCCGCGCCGTCCCGCGGGATCGAAAACGTCAGGTAGGATTCCAGCCACCGGATCGTCTCGCGATTCGCCTGCATCCGCTCGCAATGCCGGGCGGCCCGCAGTGCAAACTCGCGCGCCTTCCGGCCGACATTCCCGTTGCAATAATGATAAGCGGCATGCGACAGGTACGAATCGACGCCAGCCTCGTATTTTGCCTCGTAATATGCCCCGATATGCGCATGGTACACCGCCTTCATCGACTCGGGAATCTCGCGGAGCAGATAACTCCTCACAATATCGTGCGTGAAGCGGTATTCCGGTGTCCGATCCGCCGAAACACTCTCACGGATGATCCCCGTCTTGAGCGGCTTTTCGAGCGCTTCCGCCACGCCAACCTCGTTTTCCTCCATGACCGCGCAGAGCATCTCCAGCGTGAAGATATCCGCGGTCAGCGCCGCGATGCGGAGCAGTTTGCGGCTTTTTTCGTCGAGGATCTCGAGACGCGACGCGATCAGGCGGTTCAGACTGTCCGGGAGCATGATGTCGTCCGACAGATGGAACTGCCATTCACCGGCCTGATTCCGGCTGATCGACCCCTGATGAAACAGGTCGCTGATCAGTTCACGAACAAAGAAGGGGTTCCCCCCGCTCTGTCGGTTGACCAGATCGAGAATCTGCTGGGGGAGATTCGGATCACGGAAGGCGAACATGATCAGGTTGTTGATTTCCTGCGCATTCAGGCTGGCGAGCGGGATGGTGAGCAGGGGGAGGAGCGTCTTCAGGTTGCTCAGTTTGTCCGTCAGGTGTTTCGGTGTTTCGCCCGCGACCCGCTGAGTAGTGACAAAGAAAATGGCTCGCTGGAGCGATCCGCGGACCAGATAGCTGAAGAGTTCCCAGTCCGGGTGCGACATCCACTGGATGTCGTCGACGATGAAGAGGATCGGTGCGAGATCACAGACGGCGTGCATGATACGCGACAGATCCTCGAAGATCTTGAATTTGAGGCGGTCATCGCGGAAAAACAGGGATTCCTCGAGGATCCGGAATGGAATCTGCGGGAACAGTTCCGCCGTTGCGGGATGCACCGGGCCGATTGTTCTGAGAAACACGTCGCGATCCGGATCCGGCAGCCGGTCGAACGCCTCGCGCAGCGGCGCGGTGATGGGGTGGTACGGGGCGGTTTCCCCGAGCATGAAGCAGGCGCCGGTCAGTGTCTTGCAGCCTTTGAATTCTGCATAGCGGATGAGTTCCTGGGCGAGTCTTGTTTTCCCCACGCCGGCTTCCCCCTGGATCAGAGCGAAACGGGCTGTGCCGCTGTGGGTTTCGTCAAGCAACTGGCGGAGTTTGCGCAGTTCGACCTGCCGACCGATGAAATGGCTGAAGTTGACACTCTCGATCCGCGGCGCGTCCGGCTGTTCCTTGAAGAACGATATCCGGCCCCGACCCGTTTCCTTGGCGTTGTAAAGGGCTTTGTCCGCGCGTTCGATCGCCTCATCCAGCGTCTGATCGCTCCGCCGGCTCTCGCCGATTCCCATCGACAGAGTGACTTTCAGTCCGCGCGGGAATACGGCTCGCGCGACATCCTCGAGAATCCGCTGGGCGAAATTCAGCGCGTTCTGGGTCGTCGTGTTCGGCAGCACTCCCAGAAACTCATCGCCGCCGTAGCGGACCATGATGTCGGTTCGTCTTAGATTGCGCAGGAGGATCGCCGCGATGTCCTGCAGAACTGTGTCGCCTCCGAGATGGCCGTAGATGTCGTTGATCAGTTTGAAATGGTCCACATCGATCATGACGACCGAATACTCGCTGTCCGGTTGGCGACTCGTGAAATCGATCCGCACCGCGTCGAGAGCGTCTCGGTTGGGGAGGTGAGTGAGTGCGTCGATCGAGTGGGGTGACATACGACAATTATTGGAAGATACAGGGCTTTTGTCAATGATCGGGGGACGTCGATTCGCGAAAATCCTGAGCCGGTGGTATGGTGAGTTCCGGAGGATGTCCATGACGCAGGTACTCCTGATCGCCGCGCTCCGGGAAGAACTCGACCCGTTTTTCCGCCGGATCGCGCATGCCGAAACACCGCCCGTCTGTTCCGGAGTCCGCTCGTTTGCGCTCGAAGGCAGGGCGATCAGCGTGGTGATTTGCGGAGTGGGTGGTGCGCGTGCCGCCGAAACGCTCGCACCGGTGCTCGACCGCCTTCGTCCCGACTGGGCGCTGCTTGCCGGCTGGGCCGGAGCCCTGACGACTGATCTGGACATCGATCAGTGTGTGGTGGTGACGCAGGTGCATCGGGACCAGCCGGGGGTGTCTCCCGAGACGCTCCCCGTGCTTCCCGACAGTGTTCCGGAGTTGCTCGGGAGTTCCGGATTTCGTTTTGGTGAGGGGATCACCGTGGACCGGATGATCTGTCGGAGAGCGGATCGGGAGCGGTTGCACCGGGAGAGCGGGGCGAGTGTGGTCGACATGGAGACGCATGATGTGGCGCGCTTGATGCGGGAGCGATCGATCCCGCTGATGGTGATGCGGATCGTATCGGATCCGGCGGATGAGTCGATCGGGGTGGATTTCGATCGGATACCGGAGGGGCGGGTGTTGCGGGCGGCGTATTTTGCGGCGCATCCCGGTGAGTATCAGCGGTTGAGGGAACTCAAGGCGCGACTCGGCAGAACGGCGGAGCGATTGGCGGATCGGATCGAGGAGGTGCTTGCCTTCAGGCAGGTGATCGAGCGCGCATAGAGGGGTATGTCAGGATGTAATGTTTTTTTCATTTGCGAAAGGTAAGTAAAGAAGAATTCGGATCGTACGATACGTTACGGGGCGAAATCAGATAAAAACGTCCCGCCCCATTTGTTCACGATCAGGTCAGAAGTAAAAAAGACATCCTGACACTCCGGGTCTCCGTATCGCTCGGCAAGTTCATACAATGTCAGGCTTTCCAGCCGACGTACCGGTTCCGGCTTCGTTTCATTCGCCTTAAAGATGAGCGATTCGATCGATTCCGTTTTCAAAGAACCGATCCGGAATTGCGACTTCAGATGCGGTGCAATGCCCAGAATGCCTCCACTGTCGCAAGCGCCGCCAACATAAATGTCCAGATCGCTTTCTATGTCCAGAGTCAAATAGCCGCATGCGCCGATTTCGACTTTTTGAGCGCCGAGTTGTCGGTCATTCATGATGTTCATGCAGATTTCTGATTCCGGCAAAAAGCCTTCAGGAAAACGATATCCTTCCGGCAATCGAGCCAGATCGTCCGGTGTGCATCTGATGAGCTTCCTGCCTCTGCCCTGGTAAGAACTCAGGAACCAGCCCACCTGAGAAGTTTTGGATTTATCCAATGATCGCAGCATGTCGACGGTCGCGGGCAATTCATCGATGTTTTCTTTATGGACGATCACTCCGGCACTCCAGGAGAGTTTTCGGTCAATGATGCGGTTTACCGTGGTAATCAGGTCTTTGAACGAGCCTTTCCGGCCGGTGAATGCATCATGCGTGTGTTGAAGACCGTGAAAGATCAACTGAAACCAATCGATCCCGCATTGCTGAAGAATATCCCAATCGCTGTCCGGCATCTGCGCCAGGACCGAACCGTTGGTCGGAAAAAACTGTGTCATGCCGCCAAAACCAAGCTCCGATTGCAGTCTGAAAATATCGACAAATTGCGGATGCAGGGTTGGTTCGTCCAGAAACAGCACGCTGACGCTTTGAATGAGTCCCTTGTCTATGACGGCGAGCCGCCGAAAAAGCGCTTCGATCGTTTCGAAGGGTATCCTGGCATGCTTGCTGGAACCGCAGGTCCAGCAATGCCTGCAGAAATTGTTGCAGGGCATGGCGTGGATATTGAGAAGCAGGTGCGGCGCTGTATGGTTTGTTCTGATATCTGCCATCGGTCACTCTCCTTGTCGTCAACATTCTTGAGTGTATCTGATTGGTGCAGCAGTGCACACCGTTTTCATCATTATCTCCAAGATTCACTCAAGAGGGAATCCGCCATCATCGGTGACTTGGATCGCCCCCTATTCTGATCTGCAGGTTTTCATCTTCTCTCTCCTGTCCGAACGTCAGCCCTCATGCGAAGAGGAAGCCGTGTCCGGCGCGGGTTCCGAAGTCGCATGCAGGGCTTGGTTGGATGATTTCATTGCCCGGTTGAAGATGGCTCTCGCGTTCTTATTGCCAACGTAATAGGCACAAAGAACAACTATGAGGAGCCCAATGTTCGGATTCAACAAGTTCATCACGAAGATGATACCGTACGTCACCGCAGCCATGTAGTAGGCCCATTTGGCGTATTTCCGCAAACCTACCGCAAGAACAAGAAGAGCTACCGCCATCGTGAACGTATACACCATGATGCCTGCAAAAAGGAGGGGGTTCATTTCGTTTGTCAGACCGTGTTTCAGTACAGGAGAAAGCCACATGGGGAGCATGCACAACAGGATGACTCCACCGATAATATGCAGCAAGGAGGCCGACCTAATGCCTCTAGCTGCGTACCTGATGCGCTTTTCGGCAGCAGTCAGTTCTTTCATCGGTTTGTCTTGATGGATACTGCAAACCGGGCAGATCATGTCCGCCACATCGGCATAGAACAGACAACTCTTGCATCGTTTCATCATCTTTCCCTCCCTCCAACGCCAGCGTTCACGGGCGGCGCGGCATCGCCGTGCCGTGCGACTCCGTGTTCGGCTCTTGTTTTTGTTTTGGGAGTCGCATCCCCCGCCAGAGCACGTAGCATCCGTAGATGAGGAACACCATGCCCAGCAAGCCGGGGAGTTCCGCCACTCGACCGGTCCCCAAGCCGGTCAGAAAGAAGACGACGCCGGCAGCCAAGAGGAATGATGCTTGGACGTAGGTGTTCTTCCTCACATTCCCCATCACGTTTTTACCCACTGGAGAGAAATGGATGTTCTGGTCAATGAGCGCGATGACGTTCGCCACGTCATTCTCGCACCGATCTCGGCAAGCGAGGCCTTTGCCCATGTCCACCGCGCAATCGCGACAAAGTCCTTTGCCGCATGACTTGCACGTTCCTACGGCGTCCCGGTCGTCGTGGCTAAAGCATTTCATCTCTCATCCTCCTGCCGAACAATGTGATTCAGTAGTTTTCTGCTCACCTTCATTATCGAATCATACCTTCACTTGATTCATAAGTAAAATTCTCGTATTCTCTAACTAAATATCTCGCCAAATACAACGATAAGGAGTTTTATCAATATCCTGTGAAAGCTATCTCCGAAGACATCACCAGCATCTTCTCGCACAGCATGAAGGTCGCCTTCATCCCCTCACCGATCCGGACAGTTTGACTCCCTTTCTTCTCAAATTTACCGAAAAAGGCCAACCACCTGCCCAACAGAGACAAACTTCCCAAAGCGTCAAGGGTTATCTCGACATTCTGAGAAAACCCGTCCCCTCAGAAAAAAGTGGAGCTGTCCGGAATGCAGCACCGAATACACCGGATGTGGCCGGCTCAGGGGATAGCACCTGCCAGTCGCTTGAGGATATCATTCGACTGCGAGATGACTCCCGGAAAACGCTGTGAATCCCGCAAGTATGGATATCCTGAGCACGAAGGCGTCCCAAGGTTGCGATTGTTGACAGCATCTGCTTCCTCGTTGTCGTTGTCGCTATCGTAATCGTAATCGTAATCGTAATCGACATCACCGTACAACTCCAAAGCACCGCGTATTTCGTGATTCATCTGACCCAGTCTCGCCAGCACCAAAACAACCCTGATGAGTATCGCCTTTCCGTCTTTTCAGTCCTTTGGCCAGTTTGCATGCCCAAGCGATGGACTCGACAGTGAGCCGGTCGGTGTCGCGATCTTCGTGGCCAGGCCGCACTTTTCTTGCCGATTACGACAACGACAACGACAACGATTACGACAACGACAACGATCGCGATTGCGACAACGATTGCGATTGCGACAACGTCAACCATCGGCTACGGTTTCTTTTCTGTCACCTGTTCAAGGATCATAGACTCTGTATGATCATCATGCTGGCGTTCCTGCCGGCGATCACAGGGAAGATGCATCCATTTGCGACACGTGTTGGCCGGCAGATAACATCATATATGAACGCCGGCACGGAGGCCGGCGCCACCCAGCCTTTATTTTCTCTTACGGGGTGCGGCAGGCAGAGAAGCCTGCCGCAGCATCTTTGTCCCCCCGGAAAATCTGGGTTGTACAGAGTACAGCACCGAAAACATTGGATGCGGCCGACTCAGGGGATAGCATCTGCCAGTCGCTTGAGGATATCATTCGACTGCGAGATGACTCCCGGAAAACGCTGCGAATCCCGCAAGTTTGGATCTTCCTGAGCACGAAGGCAAACCTGTCGGTCACATAGCTCGGCAGGCCAATCTTCAGCATTACATTTGAACGAATAAAATGAGAAAATCATGGAGAGCAAGATAACTATTGCGATTATGTGTTTCTTCATGATTCTGCACTCCCTCATTTAAACCGGAAGATGCTGAAATCTGCTCCTGAATTTGCGAATAGGATTTGCTCATCATCAAAAACATCTATATCTAGATATTGCCCAAACTTCCTTTGGTTTAACGTATCTCCTTTATAATTAAGAACAGACTGGGACAGTTTTTACATGATTCTGCGTGGATCGCATCGGCGAAAAATGGCCATCCAGGAACGCGCCTGAACTGATCGGAATCTGGAATTAGAGCTTTCGTAAGCGGATCGGATTTCCCAGTATCGCCGGCAGTCCTGTCTCAAAACGCACATCGAAAGCTTCCTGATCTGATGGTTGCGGATGTACGATCATGACCGTCATGTCCTTTTGAAACCAATGATCCACAGGTAGAGCGGCAAGCGGCACATCCGTGCGCAGGAACTCCTTCATCTGCTCGATTACCGGCCCCCGATCATCTTCAGATGCCAAGATATGTTTGCTAACCAATGCCTGCCATTTTTTGTGATTGGCTGAATTGTACGGGTTGAGTTCGCTTCGAGCTTTTAGCAATGCGCCCAGCTCTTCGAAGTACTTCGCCTTCATCGCTGTTCCGGCTGTCTCAATTTCCAAAATAGTCCCTGGAATGATTCCGATTCGATCGAGAGCTGCTCGGTTGAAATTCGCTGCAATAAAGTGCTTGGATGCGAGCAGGATCCTGCCGCACAACCATCCATCATCGATACGCCATGCATTTTCAAAATCTGCATCCTCGAACTTGAGTTTTTTCTGCATTACAGAAATCTCCGCTTTCAGCCATTTTCCCTGTTTCTTTCTAAAGGCTTCAGATGCTTTTACCCTCATGCATAGCAATTTTTCCGCTCCGAGTTTTGGCTCGATGGTCAACTGCCCAAAAGCAACTTCCCGCATTTCTTTTAAAGATGCGCTAAAATTATCGTTTCCGAAGATTTTTTTAAATGCATTGAGAGTTAGTATTCCAATTTTGACCCGCTCGTCTGTATAAACGATAACATACTTGCACTTGGCAATCGTCAACTCAAGGCAGCTGCCAAAATCGATCCCCAGTTCGTCCACAGCCCTGCGGTTTAGATTTATCTCAAACATCTCCCAGAAATCTAAGAATTTTACCTGACATTTGGCTGTAGCTCCTTTGATTTCATAAGCGCCAACCCAATCTGCCTCAGGTGGAGGCGGAACATATGGGAGCATAATGCTCGAAGGAGGAATTGCAATCGAAGGAGAAATCGGTTCCAGTGTAACAATTTCCATTGGACCTTTATACGATTTGGGAATTCCGGCTGGTCCAGACTGGTTTACCCGATGAAGTGTCAGAATATAATCGCCTGGCTGGACTTGCACCTCCCCGGCGGGCTCCTGTGGCTCATCTTCTGGATCGATCCGGATGGAGTTTAGGGTCTCGATGCATAGCGTTCCTGAGGGAATTTTCAGCCGAATGTGCTGGGAAGGCAACCATTTGAGCTGTTTCACTCTCCCGAGTTCTTCCGTTTGCAGAGGAGGTCCTTCAATGATGTCCAGATCGATTGAATCATCCTGAAATAGCTCGTAAGCAACCAGAATGCCCTTTTCAGCAAAAGCAGTCAACTCCGGAGCGATAGCCGCTTCCGGACTTGACAGAAGTCTGGAAACTTGGGAAACAATTCCCGATTTCCTTATTTCCTCTCGGTTTAACTCATCATATAAAAAGACTATCAAGCCATCATTATAGAGTTCAACGTTTTGTGAATTCGGTCGATACGTCGGTCTGGGCGCTCCATAATCTTTCATAAAAGCCTCCTTTTCCCAAGACAATCTTCCTGGATGTCCATCCTGATCAACATACCTTAGGGTAAAATAACAACTCCCGATGTCGGTCGTCAACTCGTTCCACATCCACACGCCAGCTCAAAACATTTGTTCCACAGTTTTCTTTGCGTTCTTCCAATCCATGATCTCGCTTGTGTAGCGAATTGAGACATATCCCGCGCGGAGCAGCGGAATATGTCGTAGTTAAAGGCGCGGACATTGCAAAAGCAGCGTCCGAGTTCAGCGCAGTCTTAAGCCGGCATGCTGCATCGATTTTAAGGAGTTGTTATGCTTCTGTGTTTGGATCTCTGGGTGATCTTGAAGAATAGAATGCCATAGTAATGATGGTTGGAACAATAACGCCCTTCAGGTATGAGAGCAACTGCCTGCCCTGGGTGAAATCGACGTGCAGGTTCCCGAAATGTGCTCAGTAATGGGTTGCAATAAAACCGATAGCAGCGGCCCACCTCCCCTATAAAGCCCGTCGGTTGCAAAAACGACGAGGAGCAAGCAGAGAGTGATCGCCACGTGAAGAAGCCACTGCACGTAATCATATGGATGTATGAGTACTGGTGCTTGCACCAAAATACAGGTCGAAGCGGGTAACGGTGTGGTAAAAAAATGAAAGTGCGGCAAGAACAAAGATAAGCATGCGCTGAAATGAAAAAATCATTTTGTCTGCCTAACATGAAAATCACCGTTTCATCCGGTGCATTTTATCGTTGGAATCAAATACTGTGCCCCCGGAATTCTCTGCGACAATCAAACACGTTGTTGTTTGCACCACCATCCCCTTCCTCCCCATTCCTAACATTCCTTCAGAAACGCCCGACCCTTGTCCGTCAAGCGGTACTTTTGGTTGCTGCTTTGAGGCTTATCGGGGATTGTCATCTCTATCAGTCCCTCATACAGGGCTGGCGCCAGATACAGCAATCTGAAGTTCTTTCTGGCCTTGAGGCCCAACGCCGTTTGGAGAGCATCCCGGTCCATCTCACCCTTCAGCACCGAAAGCAGTTTCTTCACTTGGGGTGTGACATGGGGTGCAGCTTGGGGTGTGGCTTGAGGTGTGCTCTCCGGTGGGCGGAACGTTACCGTCACGCCAAGCACTTCGTCGGACTTCCATTCCGGGGCAACCAGATCGTTTTCCAAACACTGTTGAATCATTAGTACGCTGCCTCTGCCGGCTTTCTCCATGAACCCTCGCAGGTAGAGCGCATGCGCGATATCCGGATTCCTCAGCACGGAGATCTGCCCCTTGGCCAGACTCTCTTCAGTCACACCGTCGGGAAGTGCACCGGAGTTCCATATCTCAAGACGACGTGGGAAAACGTGGATGGCCACGCCACCGGAAGATGCACTGTAATCTCACAGAAAAAGGCGGCGCTGCCCAGAACTCAGCAACGGAACTCACGGAATCTGTCAGTCCCTGGGATGCCATCTTTCATTCGCTGAAGGAAATCATTCGTCTCCGACATTGCTCCCGGAAAACGCTGCGAATCCCGCAACTTTGGATCTTCCTGAGCGCAAAGGCGTCCCAAGATTGCGATTGTTGACAGCATCTGCTTCCTCCTCGTCGTTGTCGTTGTCGTTGTCGTAATCGTAATCGACATCACCGCACAACTCCAATGCACCGCGTATTTCATGATTCAGCCAACCCAGTCTCGCCAGCACCAAAACAACCCTGATGAGCATCGCCTTTCAGTCCTTTGGCCAGTTTGCAGGCCCAAGCGATGGACTCGACAGCGAGCCGGAAGGTATCGCGATCTTCGTGGCATGACCTCACTTTTCTTACCGATTACGATTACGACAACGATCGCGACAACGATCGCGACAACGACAACGACAACGACAACGACAACGACAACGACAACGACAACGATCGCGACAACGACAACCGTTCCGCTGGCGCTTCACTGACAACGTGTTCCGCTTGAGCCAACGGTCTGCGCGTCACACGCACACAAAGGCGCGGTAAAATAATTGGAATTCATGCAATACTTCGGTAGCGCAGGAGTGTGGCGGGTGCACACGCTGGTTCGGCGGGCCACTCCCTGATACCACCAGGCATTGATACTCGTTGTCATTCGTCTGATTCCGTTTCGAGGATGTCCTTGATGTGGTTTCGGAACGTAGGGATGCGCTCTGTGACAATCAGCCATACAAGGGAATAATCGGTAGCGAAATACCCATGAATCAATCGATCCCGCATTCCGGAGATCCTTCGCCAATCCGCATCAGGATACTTCGTCCGAGTATCTTCAGGAACATGCTTCGCAGCCTCACCGATGATCTCCAAGCTGCGAACGAAGGCGCGCTTGATCGTTTTATCCCGCAGGAACTGCTCTTGGTCTATCTTCGCCGATTCTTCAATCAAATAATCCGCCTCTTCGAGAATATGACGAAGAAACTCAAGCAGCAATGGGGACATACTGTAGCTCCTTCAGAATGTAAGGACCGATGTACGGGCTAAGTCCTTCTCTGGTCAATAGATCAACCCGCCTGCCCATGAGATCTTCGAGGAAGAACGCCGCATCCATGAAATTTTCGAAGGTCTTCTTCCCAGGAAGGAAGTCGGCCAAGAGATCAACATCACTCTCCTCATGCTGCTCATCGCGCACGAACGATCCGAACAATCCGATCTGCGCGATCCCAAAGTTGCGTAAAATGCTTCGGTTACTTTCGAGACGCTGGATGATCTCCTCTTTCGTTTGAACTAATTTCATGCCAGCCTCCATGCTAGAATCCATGCCCAATCGCCTCAACTTTAACATAGCAACCAATCCTGTTTTTGCCAAGGCGAGCATCACCTCGACCTGAGAGTCTTGAGCTACCGAACGTTGGATATAACCCGCTGCCATTGTGCAAGGGAAACTCGTGAAACGGTTTCTCCCGGGTTCATCTCCGGGTTCTACAATTCACCTGTTTAAAATAAACGCTTCGATGCGCATAAATAGCTGTTCAATTACCTCATCCGGTATTCTCGCGATAAAGACGGCCTCTCCTTCCCGCCAGTCTAAACTTCTCAATTGATCGGCTAAAATCGAACCTGTTACCGGCAATTTATCCGGCAATATGACTTCAAATGGATACCCCTTTACTTTGCTCGTTATCGGGCAGGTCAAAGCAAGATTCGCTTTTCGATTATAGGAAGATGGCGAAATGATAACCGCCGGTCTCCGTCCGGACTGCTCATGTCCAACTCGAGGATTCAAGGTGATCCAGACAATATCACCTCGTTCAGGGATGTAATCTTCCGAATTCACCATATTTCATGTCCTACCGGATCCGAGTAATCTATTTCTTCATGAAGATTTTCATCCGTAATTCCTGCTACTAATTCATCAAGCGTGAGTTTCTTTTTTGGATGCAGAACAATATTCCCCTTCTGCAGATATATTTCAACCGATGAATTTTCTTCAATTCCGATTTCCATCGCAAACGGACGCGGTATTCGAACCGCCAGGCTGTTTCCCCATTTTTGAATCTTTGCTTTCATGTTTCACCCTCCAGGTGTTTCTACTTAGAAGATACGTTTGTTCTCATGGTGATGTCAAGTTTGTTCATCAACATCGATTCAACACCGAAAATTCTGATTGGGAGTTTGTTCCGTCTAGTCAGCAGCTTCTGCTTCCTCATCGTCGTTGTCGTTGTCGTTGTCGTAATCGTAATCGTAATCGACATCACCGTACAATTCCAAAGCATCTCGTATTTCATGATTCAGCTGACCCAGTCTCGCCAGCACCAAAACAACCCTGATGAAAATCGCCTTTCAGTCCTTTGGCCAGTTTGCATGCCCAAACGACAGTCTCGACAGCGAGCCGGTAGGTATCGCGATCTTCGTGGCCAGGCCGCACTTTTCTTACCGATTACGATTGCGACAACGACAACGATCGCGACAACGACAACGACAACGATCGCGACAACGACAACCTTCGGCTCCGGATTCTTTACTGTCACCTGTTCGAGGAACAAAAACCCTGCATGATCATCATTTCGGCGTTCCTGCCGCTTGGCCGGTCGATCGCTACGACGCGCGCCGATAGATCGTCAGCTCGCTCCCGGGAACCAGCTTCTGCCGGATCTCCAGCCCGTTCACGAACAGAAGATCCTCCACATTAATCGCATACCGCTTCGCAATCTGCGGTAACGTGTCGTTCGCCGCAATCGTGTGGATGATCACCTCGATCGGATACGCCGGACAGATCACCAGCCGCTGCCCGGGATGAATCATTCCCCGGTTCAGCTTGTTCGCCGACATGATGTCGCGCGGCGTGATCCCGAACATCGAGGCAATCCCCGCGAGATAATTGCCTTTCTGGACAACGTACACCAGCGAATCGGTGCAGCGCGTCATGTTCACCTGCGGCACACTCTTGTCCGTCGACGGCGCGGCATCCGGCGCCGTGAGATAAATCTTCTGGCCGACCTTCAAACTATACGGCGGCTTGATGTCATTCCACTTCGCCAAGGTCGTGTGCGGAATGTTGTACCGCTTTCCAATCTTGAACAGATTTTCTCCCTTTTTAACCGTATGAAACTCAGCACCCGACGACGGCTCGGGCTGCGGAGGCGGCGGGGCTTCGGACCGTGCGATCACCTGAGCAACGCTCTCCTTGGCCGCTTTGGGAATCCACAGATGCGTATTCTTTACAGGCGTCCACGTCGCACCGCTCGGGAGATCCGTGTTGAGCGTCATCAGATCGTCTACAGAAATACCGGCGGCCTGCGCAATCGGCTGAAACCGCACGAGTTCCTCACAGACCACTACGTCCCGCTGAGTATACAGATCCTCACGACTCATCAGATCGAACCCGAATCGCTTCGGATTTTCACAGATGATACCCGCCGCCATGATGAGCGGAATGTAATCCCGCGTCTCCTGCCGCAGACAGTCCCGGATGCGCCAGAACGACCGGTCTTCATACGGATCGTCCACCTTGCGCAAGCACCGCTGCACCTTGCCTTCACCGGCATTGTACGATGCCATGGCAAGAAGAAACGATTTCGATCCGAAGATCGCGATCAGATCCGAGAGATACTCCCGGGCGGCAATGGTCGATTTGATCGGATCGAGTCTCTCGTCGAGATTCCGCTTGACTTTCAACCCGTACATCTCGGCGGTGCCCGGCATCATCTGCCAGATCCCCCGCGCCTTGGCCGTGCTGGTCGCTCGATACGAAAATGCGCTTTCTATAAACGCAAGATACACGATTTCGGACGGCAGTTTCTTCTCACCGAATATCCCCTCGATCATCGGCCGATACTTCATCATCCGGTAATAGGCACGCTCGAACCAGTCCCGCTTGTCCGTCTGAAAATACTGGATGAATCCCACAATTTCGTTGACAAACGAGTCAAAATCGTCCGCCGACAGCGAATCTTCGCCCAGGATCGTGATGAGTCGCCTGGTCTCGGCCTCGATGTATGGCCGATCGAGTCCCGTGGCATCGGGCCGCGGCTGAATGGACTCATCCAGTGCAATGCCGGCTTCTTCGTTCTGTGACGAATCGATCAGCGATTGATACGTCTTCTCGATGTTGACGCTGGCACAATCCTCGGCCAGAAACGGCTGGAGGAACGACAACCGCTGGAGATCCTCCGGGAGATCGGCAAGCTGGAGATTGAAGAGGGCGGCGTCGAGATTGGCGCGGGCGGAAATATAATTCCCCGCCATGTACTGCTTGGCACCCGTGCAAGCCAGCGTGCGCGCCTCATCGATCAGATCGCGCGTGGGAAGCATCGCCGCATTGAGCACATCCCGGTCGGCTCCGGTCCGCCTGGCGGTCCGATCCAGATCCGGTCGTGTGTCGGCAGGCTTCCCCGCCCGCCCGGATTCCGGAGAAGGAGGGTTCCTGGAACAGCCCGTAACCGCCATGATGAGAAGCACGATCAACAGGCAACGCATGATTTTTTGATCTGTCAAGCCGAACATTGAGGGATTCCTTTCCTGAAGAAGCACCTGCCGGACGATTCTATCAGGCCATAATTTTAGTTCAAGCCGGAATGCTTCGATTGCATGGATTCCCGGGATGCGGTAATATCGCACTTTGACTAGAGGAAAATTTTCATGAATTCGACTTCGCATCCACCCACTCCGACAGATTGCTTTCATGTGCTGTTCGATCTGATCCCCGATCCCGCTTACATCTGGGAAAAACGTGCATCGGGCGGACTCTGCCTGGCGCGGGCCAATGCGGCAGCCGTCCGGGTTTCATCCGGCACCATCACCGGTTTTCTCGGATCGACCGCTTCGGAGTTTTTCAAGGATGACCCCTCGATCATCGAGGATCTCGAATTTACACGTACCTCCGGGGAGATGATCATCCGGGAGACTCCCTATGTGTTCCGGTCAACAGGTCAGACCAGTCATCTCGAAGTATACTGCCAGGGCTTGAATGAATCCCAGGTCGTCGCGATCTGTCGGCAGGTGGATCGCCAGAAATCATTGACGGAAGCGCTCGAACATACGGAACATCGCTATCAGACTCTTATGGAGGGGCTCCAGGACGGCGTCGTGTTCCTCGACACGACGGGCATCGTCCGCGTCGCCAACGCAGGATTTCTCCGGCTGATTCCCGACGGTATCGCAATCGGCAGATCCATTCTCGATGTCGTCCCACCGGATCTTCGACAAGGATTCGGGCGTTGGCTCATCCAGATCCTGGAAAACCCGTCCTGTGCCCATACCGAACTCAACTGGAATACGACCGTCTCCCGGCTGATTCTCAGGGTCAACAGCTTCAAAGTCTCTGAAGGCCTGCTCCTCCAGTTCCACGACATCACGGCGGATCGGCGTCTGGAGGATGAAATCTCCCGAAGACAGCGGATGGAGGCCGTCAGTTCGGTGGCCCGGCAGATCGCACATGACTTCAACAACTTTCTCAGCCCCCTCATCGGCATTCCGGATGTCCTGAAAATGCGCATCCGGATGGATCCGAACACCGAAAAACTGATCAATCTCATCCAGAGCGCCGCGCAGCAGATGTCCGAAATCAACAGCCAGCTGATGTGCCTGTCACGGATCGCCCATCCGGTGCGCGAGCCGATCCGGATCAATGATCTGATCCAGTCGACGATTCAGATGATGCCGATTCCCGAGTCCGTTGAGATCCATTATCGGTTTTCACCGGAACTCCCGCTGATCTCGGGAGACGAATCCCAACTGCTCAGAATTCTCACCAACCTCCTGAAAAACGCCCTCGAAGCGATCCAGAACGCCGGCCGGATCACCGTCGCGACGGACTTCACGGCATTCGATGCCACAGGGGGAGTAAACCGACCGATCTCCGCCGGACAGTATGTTCGCCTGTCCATCACGGATTCCGGCCAGGGCGTGCCGGCACTCGTCGCGCAATCCATCTTCGACCCTTTTTTCTCGACGAAGCAGACCCCCCATCGGAAGGGACTCGGACTGGGACTCAGTGTCGTGTCGGATGTCATGGCCGAACACCGCGGATTCGTCGATTTCTTCAATCCCGCCCAGGGCGGCGCCTGTTTCCAGCTCTATTTTCCCGTTCAGGGACAGCTTGTCCGGGCCGAAATGGCGCCGGACACCGCTCGCGGAGGCGGCGAATCGATCCTGATCGTCGACGACAACCCCCTCTATCTCGATGTGCTCTCCCAGATGCTCCTCGAACTCGGTTACTCGGTCGATATCCGCACCTCCGGCGATTCGGCTATCGAATACATCACGCGCCGCCCGGTCGATCTGGTCATCCTGGATATGATCATGCAACCCATGGACGGCGCCGAGACGTTCGAGCACATGCTCCGGATCAACCCGGGTCAACGAGCAATCATCATCTCGGCGTTCTCAGACAGCGACCGCATCCGTCACGCCCGGAACCTCGGAATCGCCGGTTGCGTCGCCAAACCGGTCAGTTTCACGAAGCTTGCCTCCGCCGTCCGCCGGGCTCTCGAAAGACCCGCAACCGCCTGACCACGCCTCAGCCGATCCGCTCGAAAACCGTCTCCGCCGCCCGGAGCCCCATCTCGATGCTGTCGTCCATGTTGTTGTAAAAAAAACTCCCGCATCGCCCGGTCGGGATCAGCGTGTCGAATCGTTCGAGACGTTTCAGCGTGTCCCTTCGCCGGTCGGGATACTCCAGTGCATAAATCGGATACGTCTCGGGGATCCGCTCGGTCCGGATCCCTTCGATCCAATCGGGCCGGCACAGCCCGACGCGTTCGAGCGTGCGGAGGACATCCTGCTCCAGAACCCCGGGCGACTCCCACCAGATCGGATCATGACACATGACCTCGACGCACAGCGCACCTTTCCCGGGAGGGGTGTTCTGCTGTGAAAAGGCTGCGGGATTCGAGACACGGGCGAACACGATTCTGCGGGACGAGAAGTAAATCCATTGATCACTTCGCATGGGCGGACGGTCGAGCATGATGTTGAACAGGATGGTGTTCATGAACCCGAGGCCCGGTGGCGGCAATTCGAGCATCCTGCACAGATCCGTGATCGGTGCTGTCCAGATCGTCATTCCGGTATCGAACTGTTCGGTTGAGGAGCACACTCCGTTGATTCGATCTCCGGTCGCCATGATCGAAACAACCGGAGCATCGCAGAGCACGCGCCCGCCTCGCGATTCGATCCGCTCCGCCAGTCGTCCCGCATACGCACCGCATCCCTCTAGGGGATAGAGAAACCGCGTATCGAGCGTCTGAGGGATCAGCATCATCCTGAGCGCATCCATGAGCGAGTTCATCCGGATCCGCCGGTCGATGATCGCCCGATCGACACTCGCGGTCGCCCAGCTCGCATGCAGCCGATCGCAGCCCACAAACGCGAATTTCTCGGTGTACTGCCTGAAAAACGCCTCGTACAGCGTGCGCCCGTATCGTTCGAGCACGTAGTCTTCGAACGATTCAATCGACACCTTCCGGGGCTGGAACGGGCGTCTCAGCATGTCGATCAGGGTGAAGAAAGCGAGACGGAGCGGCAATTTGAGCAGCGCTTCGGGGCGGAGCGGCCAGGCGAAATACCGACCCTCGAAAAACACACTGCTCGCCCGTCCGATCTCAAGCTCCTGATCCGACAGCACATCCCGGATAACGCACCGAATCGCATCGTCATGGGTATGAAAACGGTGCGGGCCGATATCGAATGTCCAGCCGTCGTATCGGAATGATCGCGCCAACCCTCCGGGACGGCTGTCGCGTTCGAGGACCACCACCGGAACACCGCCTGCCGACAATCGGTCCGCAGCCGTTAATCCGGTGATTCCGGCTCCCACAACAACAACGGGTTTCATCGAGTGTCTCCGGCGGATTCGTTCAATCCGATCAGCGGCAAGGATCTCGGGCCGGTGTCCGCGTAAAGCACCTCGAACGAATCCCATACCGCAACGACCTCGCGATTCTCACGTCCGTCATGGAACACACCCAACCGGGGTTTCACAATCGACGACCGGAACGGAATCGCCGCACTCCCCACCACCCGTCCGTCCACGAACCCCGTCACTTCGCCGGTCTGCGCCTGAACGGTCAATGCCATCCGATGCACCGCGTCATGCTCATCACCATATGCCGGAATGCCCTGATGATGCCATTCGACTCCCAGTTCCTTCCATGAAAACACATACGAAGCGGGCTGCTCGTGCGAAGGCCCGGAATACGATATCATGGCGGCCGCAAGATCCAGGAAATCATCGAGATACCGGCCGTTTTCGAGACTGAGCGTCATGGAGGCACCAGGGAGGAGCGGTGCGGTGAAGGCCGCCGTCACGGTGAAATCCGTCAGCGGCAGATCGAGATACCGCAGGTCGGCCGCGGAACCCGGAAGGACATCGCGTTCCATCTTTCCCTCAACCCGAACCTGCCCCCTGCGGTGCGCGATGCAGGCCGTCTGGCGTCCCGTCACTCTCCAGCGTTCCGCGTCAAACCGGTTGAACGGATCGAATCCCTCTGTGTCGCGGCGATAAGCCTCCAGCGCATCGGCCTGCATCCGGCCTTTGCTGTCGAGGGGGATGATGCGGCTGTGGCTGAGATCCGCCTGGATGAGATACGGTGAGCGGTCCGGAAACCGTCGGATGAGCGGCATGTTCTTGTTCGGTCCCATGTCCCGAGCATAGAGGATCGGGTTCTTCAATGCGATGTCGTTCTTGAAAAAACCGAAACTGAACGAGGTTGTGTCTCCGGAGATGAACACCAGCGCGGGAGGCTCCGGCAGATGCTCGAAGATGCCCTGATAGGCCTTCGTGAACGCCTCCCGATTCAACCGGATGTAATCGGGCCAGAACCAAACGCCGGCATGGATCGACGACGCGATGATGAATGCCGCGGGAAAGGCCTCCCAGCGCTTCCATCGCGAATCATGCAGCGTGTCCCTTAGCACACACGCACCCCGCGCGGTCAGAACGACGTACCCGATCATCGATTCGTAATAGTATCGTGCCCCGAGCAATCCCGCGCCGGGAAACCAATACAACGCATAGCCGGCAATGGTGCCGAGCATGGACAGAAGAAACAGGATATCCCAGCGCCGTGACGAACGAGCCGGCAGCAGAAACGGCAGCGCGAGCAGGAAAAAACCGGACGGCCAGCCGAACAGCGTCGTGTTCATTCTCGACAGATTCAGATGCGTGTTCAGCAGCGCCCGCCACGGCGTATGATACGGAGAATGCCGCCCCGGCTCCGGCCAGACGTCCCACTTGACCTGCCGGCCGAATCCCAGTCGATCCAGCTCACCGAAACTCCCCACATGAAACGGGAACACGAACGGATTCCCCGTGAACACCTCATTGTAAAGAAGCTGAATGGAGAGGATCGCGGCACCTCCCGCCGCCAGAAGACTCAACGCGCGGATTTGCCTCCGGCGGATCAGATGAACACAGGCGTAACCGATGAACGGAAGCGCGAGAGTGACGGCGGTGAGCTGGCGGATCAGAAACATGAGTCCGGGAATGATCCCGATCAGAAACGCGTTCAAACTCGATGCGCGACAGGTCAGTGCATGCGTGCGATCGATCAGGAGCAAAAACAGGAACAGGCAGGGGGAGTGGTTCAGTACCTGAGCGCTGATTCCGAGAAAGAACGGGCTGATGGCGAGGAGCAGCATGACGAGCAGCGCGAGTGAATCCGAGGCATAGAGGTTGCGGGTGACCCGGAATCCCATGAAGACACTCGCGGCACCGAACAGCGGCGCGACGATCCAGGGCATCCTGAGCCAGTAGCCCAGTGCGAGCAGAATCGGAAAACCGGGGCTGTAGCGTGAGATCCAACGGCCCTGATCGGCCAGCGTGAACATGTAGTCGAACGGCGCAAGCGGGTTCGGGACGGGTGCCCAGAGTTTCCCGGCGGCGAAAATCTTTGCCTGAAACAGATACACGATCGAGTCCGGGATGCGCGGAACGGATTTCCAGAGTTCATACGCGTAGACGGACAGCAACCCGAAGACCACCGCAACGGTCAGGGCGACCGACCAGCGGATCAAACGACCGCGGTCGACCGGGAATCTGAAACGCCGGACCAGCGGGCCGATCAGGACGGTGAGGAGGATGGCCGCAGCAAGGACCCGGGAGAGTTCGATCAGGCGCAACCGGAATGCATCGGGATCCGGGAAATTGGCGTAGGACAGATCCGCATGCCTGTATCCGGGCAGGACGCCGAAAACGAGCCCTGCCCAGATGAGGATTCCCAGAATGCTCCGGAGTCTGCTCAATGACACATCAGTATGTTTTTACCGCGGCCTTCACGCAATACCGGTCGATCAGTCCATCCAGAAGAGTCTGCAGTTCCTGCAACAGAACGGCGTCCATGGATTTCGACTTCAGCGCGATCTCCGTCACTTCACCCTCATGCGTCCTATGCAGCTTCTTGCCTTTGCGATCGATCTGAATCAATGTCGCCCCCGGCAGCAGATCCCGCGCCAGAACGGTCTCGATCTCGGTGGGATCGTCCAGCACCACCACGTCCGCGCCCCAGTGATACAACCCCTCATCCTGAATTTCGGTCTCGGAATACTCCAGCATCACGACATCCAGCCGCGGGTTCCGCATGACGTTGCGGATATTCGAGATATGCTCGGAGCGCTTGCTGAAGAACTGGTTGTTGAACCAGACGCCATCCAGCGCGGCCACACCGGTTTCCTCGACCGCAGGATGATCGAGGCAATGCGAGCAGAGCTGCTGGGCGATCTTTTTGGGCAATTTGTTGAAGACGATCGTCGGGACGCGCGCCGAATCGCCGGTCGGGAAAAAGGCCTTGAAAATCCGTTCGGGCACGTTGATCGATTCACCCACGGCCGGCACGAGATGCATGAAGACACCGGGCCCCGCATTGATCTCGATGATCGAACACGGGCTTTCGGTCCAGGGCTTCGAGATATCCACGGCGAGGAGGTCGATTCCGAGGACATGGACGTCGAGAAACCGGGCGACATCTTCGGCCAGTTTGATGTTGAGGGGGTGAATCACGTCGGTGACGTTCTTCGAGACTCCGCCAGCGGAGATATTGGCGACGCGCCGCAGTATGATCTCGTCCCCTTTTTTCGGCACGTCCCTGAGCGAAATGCCCCTGTCGCGGATGAAGGACACGAGATTGTCGTCGATCTTGATCTTGCCCAATGGCGAGCGCGGTGTGTCGGCCCGCTCCGGCCGGCTGTTTTCGATCTCGATCAGCTCCTCGATCGAATGCGTTCCGTCACCGATGACATGGGCCGGAATCCGCTGGAGCGCCGCGACGAATTTACCGCTGATCGTCAAGAGACGATGATCCGTTCCCATCACGTGCTTCTCGACGATGATCGCATCGTTCCGGTTTTCCGATGCCTCTTTCGCAATTTCAAATCCTTCCTGCAGTTCGCCCTTGGACATGATTCCCGTCGTCACACCCTGCCCCTTGTGACCCGCAACCGGTTTGGTCACCACGGGATATCCGATTTCCTCGGCGGATTTCTGCAGCTCATCGAGCGTATAGCAGAGCCGGCCGCGGGGGACAGGGAACCCGAGATCATCGAGGAAGGCTTTGGCGAGATCCTTGTAGGTGGTCAGTTCGGTATCCTTGATGCTGTCCCGGTGGAGCACCGTCGAGCGGCCCCGGAGCTGCTTGCGACCCTGACCCCACTGGAACACGTCTTCGCTCTTGAGATAGAACATCGGGATGCCGTTCCGATAGCCCGACTCGATGATCGAAAAGATCGTCGGACCGCCGAAACCGCTCTTGTGGAATCCCTTCTGAACCTCTTCGTAGCGCGCCTTGAACGGATAGGATCGGGAGGAAACGATGTCCGAGATCCAGTCCTGGGCCAATCGGATGCAGCGCTCGCAGGTCTTCGGATCAATGTACTGCACCGCGATCCGGCTTCCATCTTCCTGCCTCGAGACGGTCCATTTGGTTGCGAAGAGATTCATGTCGAGCTGCTGCAGGCCGATCACCGTCCGGGCGAACAGTTCATCGAACGTCTCGGGAACACGATCCGCATCGAGTGCGGGGATGGTGGAGGAAACCACCGGCCAGACCCGGTCGACGGCCACGGGGGCCTTCTGGTGAAGGTCGAAGGTGAATGCCTGCTGATCCAGATAAAAGCTGGGGCCGAGATATGATTTGATGTTGGAAATCGTGAAGATATTGGACACTGTGGAAACTCCTTTTCAAGGCTGGCTGCACGTTTTCACGGGCAGCGGCAGGTGAATATGAGTGTTGCGCGGATGGATGCTCACATGCAGATTCTCCGCGTGAATATAGGTTCGTTCGAGAGATTTCGAGGCCTCTTCATTCGGGAGTACGGAGGACCGCGCTGGGAGCGCGGAGGACCGCGCCGGGAGCGCGGAGGACCGCGCAGAAACAACAATCCCCTCACCGATCACCTGGCCCGGTTGGCCGGGGACGATGAGCAGCCCGGTCCCTTCCTGAATGCCGATCGCGGTCTTTCCGGGATGGACGGCGGCGGCATGCAGCACGCGTCCGAGTCGATTCCGGTGAACCAGGTGGGTGTCGATGATCGCGTCTTCCACCAGATCGAACCCCTCCCGGAATTGCAGCGCGCCGATCTCGGCAAATGCGCTTGTTTCGCCTCTGACGATGACCGGATTCCCCATGACCATGGCCCCCGCACTCGAGCCCGCAATCACGCCTCCGCGCCGATGAAAAGCGGTCAGTGCCTCTCGGAAGGCTACGGTGAACAGGACTTCCAAGAGCCGGAGCTGGTCGCCGCCGGTGAACAGCAGGATATCCAGCGACTCCATCGTTCCGGACGGGTCGGTCGCGGAGGGATCCAGGAGCCGGACGGTATCGATACCGGACGCATTCAGGACAGCGATATAACGGGCGGCCATCGCGGTCGGCGATTCGCTTGCGGACGCAATGATCCCCACACTCGTTTCGGGGCCTTTTTCCGTCAGATCCAGTGTCCGCCGGATCAGCTCCGGATTGATCTGCTGATGCTCGGAACCGCCCATCAGCACAATCCCACCCCGTTCTGTTCGTACCCTGTTCGTCATGTATTCACTCCGTCGTGCGGATCAGAAGGATCGGGCTCCGGCATCAGTCCGAATCGGTTTCGGGAAGTTCGATCGCAACCGTCGGTTCGACTTTTTCCTTGTAGGAATACAGCCAGGCGATCGATGTGCGCACGCGGCCGGTCATGATGCAGACCAGATCCCCGCGCTGCGCGTGTGTGAGCGCATGTTCGATGGCGGATAGTTCGTCCGGGATCCTCGTGATTTTATCGGGGGCGAACTGGGCCTCGACGAGACCCGATTCGAGCAGTGCGAGAAGTTCACCGGGCTGCCGGCCGCGCAGATCCTTGTCCTCGTACAGGATGACATCGCTGAAGACCGGAGCGATGATCCGGCTGATTTCCCGGACATCGTCGTCCCGCCGGTCGCCGACGGCATCGAGCACGACGGTGCGGCGGCGGTCGCCGAGTTTTCGCACGAGATCGACGAAGTTGCGGTAGGCATGCGGGTTGTGTGCGTAATCGATCATCACATCGATCCCCGCGATCGGGATGATGTTGACACGACCGGGCATCTGCGACGGTGAGGGGAAGAACGAGGTCAGTCCGTGACGGATTTCCTCGATCTTGACGCCGACGGCATAACTCGCCGCGGTGGCCGCAAGCGCATTCTGGATGTTGAAGATCGCTTTCCCTTCCATCGTGAACGGCATCTCGACGCCCCGGGCGACCGGAATGATCATTTCGTGATCGAGAATCGTCACGTAACCCTGATCATAGATGACCGCGCAGTTTTCCTGTTCGACATGAGCCCGGATGATGGGATTGGAGGGGCGCATCGAGAAGTAGATGATTTTTTCGGTGCAGCGTTCGGCCATCCGCACACAATAGGGGTCATCCGCATTGAGCACCGTGGTGCCGCCCTTCCGCACCGCTTCGGCGACGACGGCCTTGACCTTCGCCAGATCTTCGACGGTGTTGATGTTCCCGAGTCCAAGATGGTCGGCCTGGACGTTCAGGACGACGCCGACATCGGCATTGCTGTAGCCCAGACCCGACCGGAGAATCCCGCCGCGGGCGGTTTCGAGCACCGCGCAGTCGACCATCGGATCGCGCAGAACGACGCCTGCGGAGTACGGCCCGCTCATGTCACCCTCGGCGATCAGCCGATCCCGCAGATAGATGCCATCCGTGGTCGCCATGCCGACGCTGTAACTCGCGCCTTTCATGATGTGCGAAATCAACCGGACGGTGGTGGTCTTGCCGTTCGTCCCGGTGACCGACAGGATGAGAATATCGTGCTGCGAGCCTTTCGGGAACAGCATGTCCACGATATCGGCGGCTACGTTCCGGGGTTTGCCTTCCGCCGGAGCAATATGCATGCGCAGACCCGGTGCCGCATTGACCTCGATGACCGCCCCGCCGTTCTTCATGATCGGAGACCGCAGGGTCGGAGCAATCACATCGATGCCGGCGATATCGAGACCCACGATGCGGGCGATCCGTTCGGCCATGAACTTGTTCGCACTGTGCACCCGATCCGTGACATCGACCGCCGAGCCGCCTGTCGAGAGATTGGCGGTGAGTTCGAGCCAGAAGAGTTCGCCTTCGGAGAGAATCGAGCTGAGCGTATAGCCGGCGCGTGCGAGCAGGTGTTCGGTGACGGACGAGATCTGCAGCCGCGTCATGACGTTTTCATGCCCGAGACCTCGACGGGGATTCCGGTTCTCGATCTCGATCAACTCGGCGATCGTGTGCTCGCCATCGCCGACGACCGACGCCGGAACCCGCCGGGCGGCCGCCAGGAACTTGCCGTTGACGACCAGCACCCGATAGTCGTTTCCCGTCACCATCTTCTCGACGATCACACGATCCGTCATCGACTGGGCTCGCTCGAACGCGCGCGCCAGATCCTCGTCGTTCCGGATATCCGTCGTGACCCCTTTGCCATGATGACCGTCGTAGGGTTTGATCACGACCGGGTATCCGAGCCAGTTGGCGTCCTCGAGCGCGACATCGAGTTTTCGGACGATGGTTCCTTTCGGCACCGGAATGCCGGCGTCCTCGAGCATCTTCTTGGTGAGGCGTTTGTTGCCGGCCGCCTCGACCGCAATCATACTCGTGTTCGAGGTGATCGTTGCCTGTATCCGCTTTTGGAATTTACCCTCGCCGAGTTGCACGAGGTTGTAGTCGTCGAGTCTCAGGACGGTGATGTCACGCCGTTCGGCTTCCTCGACGATGGCGGCGGTGGATGGTCCGAGATAATGGTCGCGGCGGATGTCCTTCAGTTCCATGATCGAACGTTCGACATCGTAGGGTTTTTTATTCAGGATGGCGTTGACCAGTTCGACGGCTTCCTGCCCGGCATAAATGCCGGCTTCCTCGACCCAGTAACTGAAAATGACGTTGAACACGCCCTGCTGGTCGGTATCGAGTGTTTTCCCGAAACCGACATCCATGTAGGCGATGTATTGCAGTTCGATCGCGATGTGTTCGATGACGTGTCCGAGCAGCGTGCCTTCCTGCATGCGTTTGACGAAGCCGCCGCGAGTGCCATAGGAGCAGCGGTGTTCTTCGAGGCTCGGGATGATCTGGAGCAACCGGGTGACGAAACCGTCGATTCGGTTGGTCATGACCTCGTCATACTCCTGCAGATCGATCGTCATGACGATAACGGGTCTGAGACTGTAGTAGTTTGCGCCTCTCAGTGCTTTCTCGTTCAAGACCTTGATCATAATCACCTCGTCGAGCGGTTGCGGATGGGCGTCTTCGCCGTCCTGGTCCATCGATCGGTCACAATACGCGGGAACGACGACTCATCATAAGGTATAAAGCGGGGTTTGGCAATCCGGGCGACTGATTATCATCTCGCCAGGAAGGACAGAAGGAATGCATGGTGCCGGCGCTGCCAGAACGAATCGACATCGATCTCGACCATTCAGAATGCCTCAATATGACGATCCGGGTCGAGAATTCATTTTTCGCTCACCATTTCCTAACAATCCGTCACTAATGTCCGGATCGGCTCCGGAATCCACACCGAGAGGTTTGCTCGTGGATTCGTGCCGCGGAAAGTGAACGGACGAAAGTAATTCTTAAGGAGGTTTTCATGAAAGGTATTCTGAAACAGTTCGCACTGGCGCTCGGATTCCTGAGCATTGCAGGTCTGACCGCGTTTGCTGCGGAAGAGAAGAAAGAAGAGAAGAAGGAAGAGAAAAAGGCCGCACCGGGTTGGTTTGAGTTTGTTACGGTTAAGGGGGATTTCAGGTTGCGGTATGAATCGATCGACGAGGAAGGGAAGGAGACCCGGAATCGTGAACGGATCCGCGGGCGTTTGGGCATCGAAGGGAAAGTGGCGGATCAACTCAAGGTCGCATTCGAAATTGCGACCGGTGATGGCGATCCGGTTTCAACGAATCAAACGCTCAGCGACGCCGCAAAGAAAAAGCCGTTCCTGTTGAACCTGGCCTATTTTGACTGGAACATCGCCGGAATCAAGGGACTCAATCTGACCGGTGGAAAAATCAAGAATCCGTTTATTAACGTGGGTGACGGCGAGCTGATCTGGGATGGGGACCTGACTCCGGAAGGTGTTGCGGTAAACTTCGCCAGCAGTGGCAACTTCTCATTTTTTGTCAATGCCGCGAATTTCTGGGTACAGGAACGGTCATCTGATGACGATACCACCCTCCTCGGCGGGCAACTCGGGATCAAATTTAAAAGCGGGGACCTGTTTCAGATGACAGCCGGCGGAGGCATCTTCGTGTATCAGAATCTGAAGGGTTTTGAACCGCTCTTCGATTCCTCAAAAGGTTTCGGCAATACGCTCGACGATGCGGGAATGTACTACAACGATTACTCGATCGCAGAAGCTCTCTTTGATTGCGGCGGAAAATTCGGTTCTCTGCCCTGGGCCGCCTTCGCAGACTACGTCGTTAACACAGACGCAGATACCGATGACGACACCGGGTATCTCTTCGGCTTCGGTATTGGAAAATGCAAGGATCCGCATTCGTTCGAGATTAAATACAACTATCGTCACCTGGAAAAAGATGCGGTAATCGGCGCGTTTACATTCAGTGATTTCGTCGGTGGCGGTACCGATGGCGAAGGCCACATGATTGCCGGAGGATTCCAGCTTGCGAAAAATACAAAACTCGCGCTCAGTTATCAGATTGCCAAGAAGGGGATCGAGGCAGAAAAAGACTACGATCGGCTGCAACTCGATTTCAACTTCAAGTTCTAAACGTAAACAGTGCCTGAACTCACAGGAGGAAAGACAGTGAACTTCAAGAAAGTGCTCGGAACCTGCTTGTGTGCCGCATCCCTGACCATCGCCTCCGGCGCACTGGCCGGCAATCTGGTCATCAAAGGGTCGACGACTGTTCTGCCGATCGCCCAGAAAGCCGCCGAAGATTTCATGAAAAAGAACCCCTCAACCAGCATCTCGGTGTCGGGCGGCGGGTCGGGTGAAGGCGTCAAGGCGATCATCGATGGCACGTGTGACATCGCGACATCGTCCCGTGACATGAAGCCGGAAGAGTTGACGCTGGCGAAGGAAAAAGGCGCTGAGATCGGCAAGCATTCCGTGGCCATGGATTGCGTTACGCCGGTCGTGCATCCGGAAAACACGGTAACGGGTCTGACCCTGGAGCAGCTCAAAGACATCTACATGGGTAAAATCAAGAACTGGAAGGATGTCGGCGGGGACGACAAACCGATCGTTGTGGTGAGCCGTGACACGAGTTCCGGTACGTTTGAAATCTGGCACGAGAAAGTTCTTAAAAAAGAAAAGGTGACGCCGGAAGCTCAGATGTCAGCCAGCAGCGGCGCGGTCGCACAGATCGTTTCGAAGAACAAGTTCGCGATCGGATACGTCGGAATCGGCTACATCAACAAGGATCTCAAGGCTGTTCCGGTCAACGGAGTCAGCGCGACACCGGAAACCGCTCTGGACGGATCGTTCCCGGTTTCCCGGGCACTCTACTTCTTCACCCGCGGCGAACTCAAGGACGACATCAAGGCATTCGTCGACTTTGTTCTGGGCGAAGAAGGTCAGAAGATCGTGCTTGAAGAGGGCTTCGTTCCTCTGAAGAAGTAACCCCTCCTATATAATGTTTGGTGTTCATGCGGGCAGGGCGTTGGCCCTGCTCGTGTGATCTCCGGGGAGTCGACATGAACGCAGCGCGCAAACGCCGCATCACCGAATGGATCATCCGAAACATCTTCCTGGTTCTCTCGATGATCTCGATTCTGATTCTGGGATTGATCGCGTTATTCCTGTTTCAGGAGGGATTACCGCTGTTCCGGTCGGTGTCGCTCCGCGAGTTTCTCCTGGGGCGATTCTGGTATCCGACATATGGGCCCCCGGAATTCGGCATTTTTCCCCTCATCATGGCATCTGTGACCGTCACGCTCCTGTCATCGGTAATCGCAGTGCCGCTCGGCATTTTTTCGGCGGTTTATGTCGCGGAACTCGCATCGGCCCGAGTCAAGGAGATCGTCAAGCCGGTCATCGAACTGCTGGCCGCCATCCCGTCGGTTGTCATCGGCTTTTTCGGGATGACCGTCATGGCGCCGCTCATGCAGGAGATTCTGGATATTCCAACTGGCCTGAACGTGCTCAATGCATCGCTCATGCTGGCGCTGATGGCGATCCCGACGATCTCGAGCATATCCGAGGATGCGCTGCATGCTGTGCGGCGGGAACTGCGCGAGGCATCATATGCGCTGGGAGCGAACCGGTGGGAAACGATCAGTCGCGTGGTGTTTCCGTCTGCGCTATCCGGAATCTCGACGGCGGTGATTCTGGGGATGTCACGGGCAATCGGCGAAACCATGGTGGTGCTGATGGTGTGCGGCGGGGCGGCGATCGTTCCGGACAGCCTGTTCGATTCGTGTCGCCCGCTTCCTGCGTCGATCGCGGCCGAGATGGCCGAAGCGCCGTTCCGCAGTATGCATTACCACGCGCTGTTCGCGACCGGCATCGTGCTGTTCTTTATCACGCTCGGGTTCAATATCGTCGCGGACCATCTGGCGAACAAGTACAAACAAGTCGGAACGGCAACCCTGTGAGGCGCTCATGAACCCGAAACGAACCCGCAAATTCAAGGAAATGGCAAGCCTTGCAGTCATCCGACTCGCGACCCTGCTGATCGCACTGGCAATGACCGCGATTCTCGGGTTCATCGCCGTCAACGGTATCGGAGCGATCTCCTGGTCGTTTCTGACCGAAGCACCTCGCAACGCCATGACGGAAGGCGGCATTTTTCCGGCGATTCTGGGCACGATCTATCTGATGATCGGATCGATTCTGATCGCATTTCCGCTGGGAGTCGCTTCGGCCATTTACCTGCATGAATACGCACGTCCGGGCCGGCTCGTCCGCATCATCCGCCTCGGCATCAATAACCTGGCCGGCGTGCCATCCGTCGTGTTCGGTCTGTTCGGACTCGCGTTCTTCGTCGTGTTCCTCAAGTTTGGCTCGTCAATCCTGTCCGGTTCACTGACGCTCGGATTCCTGATTCTCCCGATCATCATCGGCGCGTCCGAAGAGGCGTTGCGGGCGGTTCCGAGGACCTATCGCGAGGCGTCGTATGCGCTGGGCGGGACGCAGTGGCAGACGATTTATCGAGTCGTTCTGCCGAGTGCGCTGCCGGGGATCCTGACCGGATCGATTCTCGGGATCGGACGCGCTGCTGGCGAGACAGCACCGATCATGTTCACCGCGGCGGCATACTTTACGACACGGCTGCCGCGCAGCATTTTCGATGAAGTCATGGCGCTGCCGTATCATATCTATGTGCTGGCGACGGCGGGGACGCATATCGAGGAAACCCGTCCGATCCAATACGGAACGGCGCTCGTCCTGATCGCCCTGTCGGTCGGCGTCAATTTCGTGGCGATCCTGATTCGAACGAGGTTGCGCCGTAAACATTCAGCCTGATGAAAGGTGCCGGCGAATGAACGACACTGTGAAGAAGGTCAAGATTGAGGTTCGCGGCATGCATTTTTTCTATGGAAACACGAAAGCACTCGATGATATCAGCCTGAACATCGATGAGCATCGCGTAACGGCACTGATCGGACCGTCCGGATGCGGGAAGAGCACCTTCCTGCGCACACTCAACCGGATGAACGATCTGATTCCGCATGCGCGCGTGACCGGCGACATCCTTCTCGACGGCATGAACATCTATGACCCGCGCGTCGATGTCGTCGATATCAGACGACGGGTCGGAATGGTGTTTCAGAAACCGAATCCGTTCCCGAAGTCGATCTTCAATGATGTGGCGTATGGTCTGAAACTGGACGGAACACGGAGTCGCAGCGAGATCCGTGATCGCGTCGAAGCCAGTCTGAAAGCCGCGGCGATCTGGGATGAGGTGAAGGATCGCCTCGACGATTCGGCATTGAAGCTGTCCGGGGGACAGCAGCAGCGGTTGTGCATCGCGCGGGCGCTGGCGATCGAGCCAGAGGTGGTCTTGATGGACGAACCCGCCTCGGCGCTCGACCCGATCGCCACGCAGAAAATCGAGGAGTTGATCATCGAACTGCGTGAAAAGTATACGATCGTGATCGTGACGCACAACATGCAGCAGGCGGCCCGTGTATCCGATGTGACGGCGTTTTTTTATATCGGCCGGTTGATCGAAATGGATAAAACCGAGATACTGTTCACGAGACCGAAACTCAAACAGACCGAAGACTACATCACCGGACGGTTTGGTTAGGAGGCTTATGACGATTCATCTCCATCGGGAAATCGAAAGTCTGAAGAAGCAACTCATGGGTCTGTGCGCGATGGTCGAAGAGAGCGTGCGGAAGGCGTTTCGCGCGTTCAAACTGCGGGATGCGGCACTGGCGAAGCAGGTCATCGACGACGATCATCTCGTGGATCAGCACGAAGTCGATCTCGAAGAGGAATGTCTCAAGACGCTGGCCCTGTATCAACCCGTCGCGGCGGATCTCCGGTTCATCGTCGCCATCCTGAAAATCAACAATGATCTCGAACGGATCGGCGATCTTGCGGTCAATATGGCCATCCGGGCGTCGATCATCATGGATCAGGAAGAGATCGCGATTCCGGAGGAGATTCATCTGCTGGCCGGAAAATCGCAGGAGATGCTGAGTCGCGCGCTGGATTCGCTCATCAGCATGGATCCGGACAAGGCGTTCGCCGTGTGCGCCTCGGATGACGAAGTCGACGCGATTCACAGGAAGATGTATCGGTACGTCGAGGATCGGATCCGTGAGCGAACGGACTGGATGCGCAGCCAGGTCGTCCTCCTGGATGTCTCGCATCATCTCGAACGAATCGCCGACCATGCCACAAATATCGCGGAAGACGTGATTTATATGGTGCAGGGCCGGATCGTCCGGCATGGACGAAACACCACCGGACCGCGACCGTCCCACTCGGAACCGATCCGATACTGATCCGACAGGGTTGAATCGCCGCCGATTCTGGAATACCGTTGAGGTGTCCGGTCATGTGATTCAACCGGCCGGACGGAACCCAACAAGGAGGCGGAGCGTTGGCAAAACCGAATTATCAGGCGGAAAAACGGCGACGGGATCTTGAGAAGAAGAAGAAGCAGGACGAGAAGCGCATGCGGAAACTCGAGGAAAAGCGTGCAAAAAAAGCCGGTGAACCGGGAGCCGATCCTGCTGCGGATCCGGAAACCGAAGGAAGTCCCGAGTAGCTTCTAGTTCGTGCGTTTCTCAGCCCATGTATCACGTTTCGCTTTGAACTCGGCTGCCCCCTTGCTCAATTCAAGCGCCCGGTCCTCTGCACGTACTGCCTCGTCATATTGCCCGAGACGCGCGTAGGTTTCACCGAGTGTGTCCCAGATGTTGGCGTCCTGCGGTTCGAGATCCACGGCGCAGCGCGCGTACTTCAGCGCTTCCTGAAGACGGAAATCGTTGGTCGCGAGCTCCCAGGCGACGGCATTGAGCAACTGAGCGTTCTGAGGATACCTGTCGAGAATCTCGGTCAGGCGATTCATGGCACGATCCGCGAGTTCCTGATTCCGATTCTTCAGAGCCGACATGGTCGTACGGATATAGGCGTCGCCCTGAAATGTCTGTTCGTGCAGATAGTATATCCGCTCCAGTTCCACGATCGGATCCGGGTGATCGTCCACGCGCAGGTCGATGAACCGGTCATCGAATCCCGAATAACCCGCGCCGTCGCGGACGACCAGCAACGCGGCACTCTGACGACCCCGGCTGTCTCCGCCCTTTTCCTGAGCGGCGTGCAGTGCCTTGATCAGCCGGAGACCCAGCGGGCCGGTTGATGTGCGGAACGAGTCTGCCATGGCCTCGATGACGGCCTGCGATGTGAGAATATTGCCCTGGACCGTGAACCCCTCACCGGTAATATGACCGGCGAACGGCATGCAGGATTCACCGGTCCACGCTGCGGCTTTCCCCGTACGGTCGACGACGCCGACCTGACGGTGCTTGGCGTTTTCATCCGACGCGAGCAGCACATCGAGGGTGCGGGAGGCATCTGCGCCCAGTTTGAGCAGTTCGAGACCTCGGGGACCGTAAGTCGTGTTGGCCCAGGACTGCGTGGCGATCGCGCCGATACCGGCCTTCGCGAAAGGCACGCCGGCGCCGACACCGAGAAACTTGGACTGGACCGCCACGCCCCATTCCTGCATGAGGGGATCATAGGCGACGATCGAGAATGTCCCCGCAACCGGTTGCTGCGGGATGGGAGGGCCGGCCAGGGTCATCCGGGCGAAG
>CAYYMM010000025.1:0-39585 GCA_964472395.1 uncultured bacterium
TTATCGGCCATTTTGGCAGAAAAACGAGGATCTGTTCGAAGACGGTGATTTCAAGCTGCCGAAGTGGCAATCACCTGAGCTTTTTCAAGCGCTGCAATATCCTTTCCCCATCCAGGAAACCATTAAGCATCTGCAGGAGCGGTACGACGGGAAAGGATACCCGGACGGTCTGCGCGGTGAAGCGATTCCGGTAGGAGCGCGCATCATTGCTCCGATCGATATTTTTCTAACCATGACATCCGGGATCTCCACGGGACCGACCATGTCCAAAGGTGAAGCGCTCGATCTGCTGATCGTCGACTCCGGCACCGCTTTCGACCCGACCATCATTGAAATTCTCGCCGGATTCCTTAAAAAGGAACTCACCGAAACCAGCGGCACCGAATACCGCGAAATCATCCTCATGGTCGATAAATTCGGCGAGGAAGATCTGCCCAAAATTCAGTTGCGCGAAGAGGGATATCGGGTATTCTGGTCCGACACGGTTCAGGGAGCGCTAAAGCAGATCGATGAAATGAAGCCATTCATGATCATTTCCGATGTCGATCTCACCGCTGGCGACGGTTTCCAGTTGCTTGACATCATCCGCAAGAAGGCCGATTTGAAGGACATGCCCTTCATATTGATGTCCACGCGTTCCGATTCAAGTTTCGTAACGAAAGGACTTCGTGGTGGTGCCGATGACTATCTCATCCGGCCGACTCCCGCCGACCTGCTGCTAGCAAAGGTGGCACGAAACATCACCCGTATGAAGACACGCGGTGGAAGTCTCGCGGAACGCAAAGGTGTTACCGGGATGCTGCGCGATCTCGGGATTCTCGAAATCATCCAGATTCTTGCCGCTGGAATGAAAACCGCGATGATCGTGATCACCCGCGGTGCCAGTGAAGCCCGGGTAGCGCTTACGGAAGGCCGGATCTCGTATGCCAACATCGGAGAATTGGAAGGGGAGGAGGCGTTCTACCATTTCATCGGTTGGGACGACGGTGAGTTCACAATTTTCATGAACGTGACACCTCCCAAGGAAAACATTCATGTCAAGAATGACATGCTGCTGCTCGAGGGCTTCCGCCGTCTGGACGAACGCCGCCGGTAATCGTACGCTTCAAGTATTACTTTAAGAATGGTGCGAACTTGTTTTTATCCCGGGCTAACTGATGCGCCTGTTCCGGACTGATGAGTCCTTTCATCAGGAACTGGTACAGAGAGCTGTCTCGGCTTTGATTCAACGTTCGTTCTCCCTCGGATGATTCGATGTAAGAGTAGATTTGGTATGCTTTCCCCTCACGGATGATATGCGACAGCGCTGGTGCACCGAAGAGCATTTCCACGATCGGAACTCGGCCCCTTGCATCGGCTCGTTTAAGCAGCAACTGGGAAACAACGCCTTTGAGCGATGCGGAGATCATGTTACGGATTTGTGCCTGGCGGTCGGCGGGGAAGACGTCGATCATGCGAGAGATGGCTTGAGCACAGGATTGTGTATGGAGTGTCCCGAAGACGATTGATCCTGTTTCCGCGGCGGTGATTGCCAGAGAAATCGTTTCGATATCCCGCATTTCGCCGACGAGGATTACGTCGGCTGAACTGCGCGTCGCTGACTTCAACGCCGCATGGAAACTCTCGCTGTGCACCCCGATCTCACGTTGTGAAATCAGACTTTTTCTGCGCTTGTAAATAAACTCGATCGGATCTTCGATGGTCAGAATGTGTCGGCGGTAGGTCTGATTGATTCGTTCGATGATTGTGGCGAGTGTTGTGGATTTTCCGCATCCCGTGGGTCCTGTGACCAGAACGAGACCTTTTTTAATGTCGGCAAATTTCAGGATCCCGGGGGGCAAATGGAGATCCTCGACGGCCGGAATCTCCATCGGGATCATGCGGAATGCCGCTCCCATGCCGTCACGGTGACGGAACAAGTTTACCCGGAACCGCGCGACATCCTCGATCTGATATCCGAAATCGGCATCATTCTCCTCTTCAAATTTCTGTTTGAGATGATTGGGGATGATTTCAGAGATGAACGCCATGCAATCCGCGGAGCTGATTTTGCGATACTTCACTGGAAGCAGCTCGCCGTTGACACGAAGAATCGGCACGTTGCCCGCCATGAGATGGAGATCGGACGCGCGCTGTTCGACCATGAGACGAAGAAAGGCATCTATCCGAGACATCAGTGTTTCTCCTGGATATCCTTCAGATACACCTCGAACTGGTTTTTCTCTTCCGCTCTCGAATACGCTTCATCCGCCGTGATTACACCTTCCCGTAACAGATTCAGAAGTGTTTGGTCCATCGAAACCATGCCATGCTGTTGACCGGCGATAATCATGCTGGCGATCTGGTTGAGTTTATTGTCGCGTATGAGCCCGGCAATGGCGGGTGTGTTGACCAGAATTTCCATCGCGACAACGTGTTCATCCGAATTTTTTCTTGGGATGAGTTGTTGTGCGAGAATAACCTTGAGGGATTCCGCGAGCATCGAGCGGATCTGCCCCTGTTGACTTGGAGGGAATGCATCGATGATCCGATCGATGGCCTTGATTGCGGACATCGAGTGCAGGGTTGCCAGCACGAGATGTCCGGTTTCCGCTGCAGTAAGAGCCATGGAGATGGTTTCGAGATCCCTGAGTTCCCCGATCACGATGACATCGGGATCCTCGCGCAATGACGCTCGTAACGCCTTAGCAAAACTCGCGGTATGACGTCCGACCTCTCGCTGCGTGATGAGGCAGTTTTTGCGGTCGTGAAGATACTCGACCGGATCCTCGATCATGATGATATGGTCATTCCGAGATTGATTCATTTTATTGATGATCGCTGCCGCCGTCGTTGATTTCCCGCACGCTGATGGGCCGGCGATAAGAATCAAGCCGTGGTGCATCGACACGACGGAATCGACGAAGGAAGGAAGCCCGAGTGTTTCGAGTTCCGGGATGTCATCCGGAAGGAGTCGGAAGGTCATATTGATCCCGAGCGCATGGCGGAACATGTTCCCTCGGAAACGCCCCTCATCAGCAATCTCATACGAGAAATCCAGGTCATTTAACGAGAAAAACTGCGCTTCCTGATCCGGTGTCAGAATTCGGCTCGTCATGGTAAGGATTTGTTCCTCCGAGAGTGATTCCGATGTCAGGGGAATCAACTCACCGACAACTTTCGCCATCGGTGGATTGTCACTGACGATGAACAGATCCGTACCGTGACGGTAACGAACCTCGAGCAACAGAGTATCGAGAAGGGAAAACTCATGTCGCTCCCACCACCGTGCGGAAACCTTGTCCAGATTGCCCGTATCGACTTTCAGACGCGCCAGCACCTCTTTCGACTGCGCCCGGATTTCGCGACTCGGATCCGCCACCATAGATTCCAGGACCGGAATCGCTTCCTTGGCCTGCAGTTTCTCGAGCGAACGCATGATGACCAGCTTCGTCTCAACGTCCGCCGTGTCGATCGCTTTGAGTAAAAACGGGACTGCCGATGCATCACCGATTTCGCCTAACGCCTCTGCCGTAATATAGCTGAGTTCCTTGATGGTGAGGAGGTTGGCGAGAATGGGGACGATTTTTGCGGTGCCGAGTGTGCCCAGGGCGCTCACGGCGCGTTCCCGAACCCACCAGTCCGGATCCTTCAGCATCTTGATCAGCGGCACCAGTCCACGCGGGTCCTTCAATCCGACAATGATCTCGATTGCGTATCGACGCAGAGATGGATCCGGGCTGCCGAGCAACTCGACGGCTGCGGGAAAAATACGCTCATCCTTGATTCGCGACAATGTTTCGGCGATCGTTTCCCGCACCCACCAGTCTTCATCTCTCAGATACTGAAACAGCTTATCGAAAATGCCGGGAGCATCGACCTGCCCGAGAATCTGCGCGGCGGCGCGACGAACGTTCACATCAGGATCGGACATCAGAATCGAGATAAAGCGAGGGATATCCGTATCTTCGTTGTTACTCAAGCTGATCAGCGCATCCAGAGCTGTCTGGCGGACCCGGATGTCGGGGTCCTTCAACGCTGAAACCAGAAATTCCACCTCATCCGCACTGCCGATCTCACCGATGGCATTGAGCGCTTGGTTACGAATCGAGAGATTTTCGTGTCGAACACACGCAAGAACAGCGGTGATACCAGCTGGAGATTTGAGTTCACGGAGGCCATCAAGCGCTGTCAGGACGACATCGGGTTTGGAATCGGCAGCCAGTTTGACCAGACCGTCGACCGCAATCGGACCGCCAACTTTCGCGAAAGCCTTGGCGACCTGCATCCGGATTTTGATCGATTCATCCGTGATGACTTTCGTCATCGCCTGGACAGATTCCGGAGTTTTAACCAGCATAAGGAGCTTGATTGCCTGAATTTTATCTTCCTCGTTGCCGACTTCGAGTGTTCGGACACAGGGGGGAAGGATGAGTGACTGATCGAGGTTGAACAGGAGATTGAGTGCATCGACACGGTCCGTCCATTCTCCTCTCACAAGCTCCTGAGCCACTCTTCCGGCAACCTTTTCCTGTGGAACCTTTTCGAAGAGCTTGATTGCCGTCAGACGAAAGTTCCGTTTAGGACTCCTCAAAAGGCTGATAACGGAGCCGATCAGTGTATCGTCCATGGAATTGATCAGAATCTGTATGGTTGTTTCCCGGATTTCAGGATCTGAAGTAATGCGATAGATCTGGAGTAAATTGTCGCCGAATCCCTTCACAGGTGACCGTACCAGGATCTCTTCGATGCTCTGAAGGAGTTCCGCTTTCTTTTTCCGATCAGTGATTGTATAAGCGTTTTCCAGCGCATCAAGGACTTCCTTGAGCGGGAATCTTTTCATCGCCAACACACGCTCGATGGCAGCATGCCGTTCGAGTTCTGTTCGCCATTGCATCGGCTCGATGATCGGCTGGAACCCTTTCTTGAAGCTGTCGAACGTTTTCTTGATCAATGCCTGTCTCCATTCGATGGATGAAGGTTGACTCTATAAGAAAAGTCTATGCTTTTGCGGGAGGCGGGTCAAACGATAAATCAAGCGCGAATAGCGTCTCAGGAGATGGGAATGCGAAAACTTCTGATTTGCTTCGATGTCGATGGAACCCTGATCGATGATACCACGTTCATCTGGCAAACCCTGCACGATCGGATTCAAACCGATCCGGAAGAACGGGAATACTGGTCGAGTGAGTACTGGGCCGGGAGAATCAGTTACGCCGAATGGGCGTCGAAGGACGTTGAGATGTGGATAAAAAAAGGCGTAACCCGCGATGAATTAAAAAGATACCTCGATGAACTGAATCCCATGCCGGGCGCGTTCGATATCCTGAAAGAACTCAATGCGCGAGGTCATCTTCTGGGAGTCATCTCCGGATCACTCGACATCGCCATAGAACAAGCCTTTCCGGATCACATCCATCTGTTCCAGGCGATCTACCTGAATAAATTGTGTTTCGATGCTGATGGACGACTCACCGGGGTTACACCGACACCCTTCGATATCGAACACAAAGCGACGGGGCTTCGTGAGATGGCATATGCAACCGGACATGACATGGCTGACACCGTCTTCATTGGGGATAACTTCAACGATATCGAAGTCGCGCGGATCGCCGGTTGTTCAATCGCATTTAATTGTAAAAGTGAAGAACTCGCGAGGATCAGCACGCATCGAGTCTTTGAAAAAGACCTGAGAGCCGCTCTGCCGCTAATCGATAAGTTCGCTTGTGGTTAATACGATCCGAAGGATGTGAAATCGTAGTTTCCAACCAGCGTATTGGTCGACGGATCGAGAAGAGCTGCCCAGAAGATAATTTCCTGGATGCGTCCGGCTTCGGGCCAGGTGAACGAGAACACCGTCTCGGAAATGGCATAATCCTGATTGATATACATGTGGACGAAGTTCAGATCCTGAGTCCACGTCGGATAGAACCAGAAGGAATCCGATACTTCAAGCAGGATATACTTGTCGACGAATCGACCGGCTCCGGGATTCTCGATGTCCAGAACCAGTTCGAACGGATCGCCTGCTGCATAGAGAAACTTATTGGTGTAGATGGACACGATCGGATCCTGCGGGCCGGGAATTGTCGGAGTGGGAGTCGGCGTGGAGACGCCTGGAGTCGGGGTGTCATCACATTTCGGGAACGGTGTGGAATTGGGACATGGGGTACGGGTCGGCAACGGAGGCAGATCCGGTTTTGTCAGCCAATCCGACATATTCAGAAAGAGATAATTGTTGTTGGTGGTCGAGTGAGTCCAGCCGTTCATCAACACATCCCTGAGATCTCCGGAACCATCATCGGCAGGTGCACTGTCACCGATCGCCACGACCCGCCCCTGTCCGTAACTGCAGGACGCAACAGTCACGTAGGTGTCAGCGTGGGGATACGAGTTTCGCCATGCATGTGCCTTGACCGATGCATTCTGTTCCGAGTGCAGCACGAGATTTGTGGCGCTGTGAAATCCGATCGCACGGACGTCCCCGAAGGGGCCATGAATGAACGGGTCATCAGGATCGTCGATGAAATTGCGGTTGTTCAGTTCATCCCAATCGCAATAATCATGGATCTCACCATCTGCGTCATGCTCGAATTCGATCCCGAAGTATTCAATCGAACCCAACTGCTCGAAGATGGTCGGTGAATCGTATCCATTATTGTTCCGATCGGACCCGCAATGGTTCGCCACCATGAACAATCCACCCCCGGCATAGACAAAACTCCGGATCGCCTCTGCTTCGGACTCCGTATAGAGGATCTGCGGTTCGGGGATGATCAGGACGTCATAGAAGCTGAGATCCTGGGAATTCGAGCAGTTGCCGAAGGTAATCGTGGAATTCCGTGGAATGGTCTCCACCCAGTGCCCTGCTTTGACCAGGTCGATTCCCCATGCAGAAAACCCACCTGTCCAGTATTCCTCATCTGTTCCGCTGTGGACCGTGCATTGATCGGGAGACGGAAAGCGTTGCGGGTCCGACTGGCCGCCGAGTGCAGGAAAGCGGTCCGCATCAATCACCCAATCGGCATCACCGGCCATGGGAACGCAGGATGCATCGAATAGAAATCGTGCGGCGTGCGTCCCGGGAGAACACACTCCGATCAGTGAGAACAGGACCATCATGAAGAAAAACCGTCGGTATACCTGGGTGAACATGCGGGATTTGCTCCTTCCGGTTGGACTCCGGATCCAACCCTTCTTATAATAAGAGTATCGGGTGCCGCTTGTAAAGCGGGACCCCCGAAGGCAGCTGGATTTTTGGGAACAGGAACCAAATCCATGTTGACAAGGAGCGGTTCCTGAGACTAGAATAGATAAGATATGGTTGTGATGCATTCACGAAGGTGATGCTTCCATTTCGGATCGTGGATCCAAGGGGGACAGTTCAGATGAAGTTCAGAGAAATCATGTGTTTAGGGTTACTCGTCAGTCTATCGATCGCCGTCGCCGCCGCGCAGACACCGCCGACAGTGACAATCGCGCAGATTCAGCAGTATCAGGGTGTCAACGAAGGCGATCGTGTTCGAGTCGTGGGTGTGGTTACCTGCGAAAGCGCCCGATTCGGTTACTCGACCACCATGGTCAGCGATTTCGGAGGCGGTGCCTGGGGATCGATCGCGGTGTATGACCGCGACCAGAGACTCGTTGCGGAACGCGGAAACACCGTGGAAGTAGTCGGAATCATTCAGGAATACTACGACAAGACGGAAATCGTCACGAGCGATGAAACCGAATTCCCGCCGATGGTGACCGGTTCCGGTTCCGTTCCCGAACCACTCGACATCAGCGCCTGCGACGCCGACAACGAAGACTACGAAAGCTGCCTTATCATGCTCCGCAACGTCGAAGTTCTCTCGGCCCCCGACCAGTACGGCGCCATCGCAATCTCCGACGGCAACTGCGAATTCACCCTGCTTCTCCGGAAAATCGACCCGGTCCCGAGCATCGGTTTTGTATATGCCTGCCTGATCGGTATCGATGACTACCACTTCGGTGAATTCAAGATTCGACCCCGCGACGAAGGCGACTGGGAATGCCCCGGAGGCAACCCGACTCCCACTCCCACTCAGGGCACCGGCCCCACTCCGACTCCGACCCCCGGCGGCACTCAGTGTGATCCGACCCTGCAGCTCTATTTCGACGACCACAACCCGGAAATCTGCTTCCAGGGCGGCGACATGTTCGAAGCCCGATTCCAGATTGCCAACCTGTGCGAAGGCGATCGCAGCTTCGATCTCTACGTCGTTCTCGAAGTCGCCGGCCTCTATTTCTTCTGGCCGTCCTGGACCGAGAACATGGACAGCGCTTCCTTTCAACTCCGCCCCGAAGAACAGATCGATGAAGCGATTCTGCCTCCATTCGCCTGGCCGAACGGCGTGGGTTCCTTCAACGGTCTCCATTTCTATGGCGTCATGACCGTTCCGGACACCTACGACCTGGTCGGACAAGTCGCCATGGTCGAGTTCTGCTATCAATAGTTGCCAGATTGTTACTGACACCAGGAGCCCTGTTCACGCAGGGCTCTTTTTTTTGAACCGATCTCTATCATCAAACAAACAGGAGTCCAACGGGTTTCACATTGACACCGGAATCTCGATCCGAGTATTCTCGAGGGGTGTTTCAATGCTTTCGGAGGAGGTTGTTTATGAGCACTACGATACGGTACGCGACACTGAGCGTTTTATTGCTCCTGGGATGCCTGCTGCTACCGGCGGTTCAGGCCGTCGATGTGCAGGGCAGCATCCAGGGAATCGTGACCGATCCGGACGGCAACGCGGTTGCCGATGCGGAAATCACGTTACTGAATCTGGAAACCGGATACTATCAGACCATCACATCCCGTGAGGACGGTCGCTATCGCGCCCGTCTCCTTCCTCTCGGTCTCTACCAGATCACCGTCGTCAAAACCGGTCTCGCCATTCATCAGCAGGATGGCATCCGTTTGACCATCGGTGATGTCGTCACCCTGAACATCAATCTCAAACCCATCACATTCGAGCAGACCATCACCGTCAAAGCCGATGCGCCGATCGTCGAGGTCAACAATGTCGACAGCGGATCGACGGTCAACCAGAAAGCGATCGAGACCTTGCCGCTGAACGGCCGGAATTTCCAGGATCACGTCCTGCTCACCGCCGGCACCATCTATACGGACTATCATGTTCAGGTCGGTGGTCAGCGAAGCACCAGCAACAATCTCATGATGGACGGAGCCGACAGCAATTCCGCGTTCTTCTCGGAACAACGCGGCGGAACGCGCCCTCCGTTCACGTTCAGTCAGGAAGCAGTCAAGGAGTTTGAAGTCCTGAACAATGCGTACAGCGCTGAATTCGGACGCGCCGGAGGCGGTATCATCAACGCCGTCACCAAATCGGGCACCAATACGTTCACCGGGTCGACGTTCTACTATTATCGAGACGACAGCATGGTCGAACGCAATGCTCGCGGCAGCAAGTTCGAGGATTTCCAGCAGCATCAGTTCGGTGCAACACTGGGCGGTCCCATTCTCAAAGACAAACTCTTTTTCTTCCTCTCCTATGACGGCCAACTCAAAGATCGCCCGATCTTCGCGTACATCGATGAGTATTACACCCGGGCCGGGGACGAGAATGGTGACAGCTGGTACACGGACGATCCGGAGAATGCGGAAAAATATGATTTCGAGCAGTATGACGGCGATTATATCCAGACGCATGATGAAAACGTGCTGCTGACCAAAATCGACTGGATCATCAACTCGAATCACCATTTTACTTTCAGAAACAACTGGTCACGGTATATCTCGGATAACGGCACCGTCACCAGCGGCGTTGAAAATTACAACGGATATGAACGAACCTACGCCAATTCATTCGTCACGTCTCTGACGTCGATCTTCAGTGATTCGCTGTTCAATGAAATCCGGGTGCAGTACGCGAAAGAAAAACGGCCGAGGATTCCCAACACCGATACAATTCCGGAGACACGCATCACCGGACTCTACCCCATTACCTTCGGTCAACGGACCTATCTGCCCTCTGACAACGTCGAAGATCGGCTCCAGATCGCCGACAGCCTGACATGGGTTCTCGGTAATCACGATGTGAAATTCGGTGGTGATATCAATATCGTATCCATCGAAAATGAATTTTTGCGCAATGGCGGCGGATCGTACACATTCGACAGTATCGACGATTTCCCGGACAATCCCTCGACCTATACCCAGGCATGGGATCGCACCGGGAACGATGGTCGAGTTGACTTCGACACGTATGACTGGTCTGTGTATATCCAGGATGACTGGCAGCCGATCGAACAACTGACCTTGAATCTGGGTATCCGATATGATCTTCAGGCCCAACCGGACGCCGATTACCCCAATCCGAACGCGAATATCCTGCCCTGGTGGTCGGATGATGACGCGGATCGGTACAATCCGACCAAGATCGTTCCGGAAGACACCGACAACTGGGGACCTCGCTTCGCTTTTGCCTGGAGCCCATTTGAATCGAATAAAACGGTTGTACGCGGAGGATGGGGAATCTTCTACTCACGGACCCCGTCCATGCTCGTCTCTCAAGTGCTCTCGACCAACGGCTACCGTATCGTCTCCATGTCGATGAGTCCGACGAACCCGAGTTTCCCGACTTATCCGAACACGATTCCCGAGATACCCAGCGGCAGCTCACTCGTGCCGGACATTTATGTTTTCGAACCCGGATTTGAGAACCCCGAGACAAACCGAGCCAGCATCGGGATCGAGCACGAACTCCTCACCGATCTTTCGGTCGGACTCGAATATATCTATGCTCACACGACGCATCTCCCGCGCAAATTCGACATCAATCTCAATGAACCCACATTCGATCCTGAAAAAGGGAGGTACATGTTCAGTCGGGTGAAGCGAAACCCGGAATTCAACAAAATCGTTCAGTTTACGGATGATGCGGAGTCGAAATATCACGCGGTAACGCTCAAACTCGAGAAGCGGTTTTCGGATAACTACCAGTTCATGGCCAGTTACACCTGGTCCAAGAGCGAAGACAACGATTCGAGCGAACGAAGTACGGAAACAACCGGATACGATTTCGCTGAAAATATGTATGATATCGACGCGGAGTGGGGTCCGAGCGATTTCGATGTCGAACATCGGGTTGTGGGAAGCGGCACCTATGAAATGGATGATCTGCTGCATCTTCCAGACTGGTACAGCCTGAGCCTCAGCGGCATTTTCACGTTCCAGTCCGGCAAACCATGGACTCCCGAACTCAGTGGCGACGTCAACCGTGATGGTTACTCGTATAATGATCGTCCACGAGTCTACAACGAGGACACAGGTGAATGGAAAGCTCTCGGACGAAACTCGGAACGCGATCCGAGCTACAAGAATTTCGATATGCGCCTGACCAACGGTTTCACCTTCCGAGATATCGATTTCGAATTGTTGTTCGAGTGTTTTAATGTCTTCGATTGGGCAAACTGGACGGTCAGCTTCGACAATTACGCGTGGAACGAATCCAATCCGCCGGGTGAGGACTATGGCAAAGCCGATTACCCGGGTGTTCCTCGACAGTATCAAGTCGGCGCTCGTATCAAATTCTGATCGATGCAGGTATAGAGGCGTCCTGCGGGACGCCTTTTTTTTTGACCTTTGCATCGAGACCACCACGTGCTAAATTGCCAGCGAACCTTCAGGGAGGATGTGATTACAGATGAGCAAACCGATTGCCGTGGTCGTCGCTTCCGGTGGACTGGATTCATGTGTGTGTTGCGCACTGGCCGCCGTCGATCATGAACTCGCCATGCTTCATGTCAGTTATGGTCAGAGGACGCAGATTCGGGAACGTCACGCATTTGATGAAATAGCTGATCATTACGACGTTTCGAGGCGTTTGGTTATTCCCATGGAGCATTTCCGATCCATCGGCGGATCGAGTCTCACCGACACTGCGATTCCGGTCCCGCTTGAACCGGATGGCCAGGAAATTCCAAACACATATGTCCCGTTCAGGAACGCCAATATCCTGGCTGCCGGAACTTCCTTCGCGGAAGTGATCGGAGCACGATCGGTATTCATCGGAGTCAATTCGGTGGACAGTTCGGGGTACCCGGATTGCCGCCCTGAATTCATTGATGCGTTCAATCGACTCATCGAAGTCGGGACGAAAGATCGAAGAATCCGCATTCAAGCGCCTCTGTTGCACATGACCAAACGGGAAATCGTGGTGGAAGGCATTCGTCTCGGCGCGCCGCTGGAGAAAAGCTGGTCTTGCTACGTGGAATCCGACGTGGCATGCGGACGGTGCGATTCCTGCCGTTTACGACTCGGAGGGTTCCGGGAAGCCGGCCACATCGATCCGATCCCCTACACGTGCGAATCACATAACGAGGATACACAATGAAACGCTCATTCTTCTGTTTCATCTCAGTGCTTACCGTTCTGTACTGCTCACCACGGGTTTGGGGATCCGGGAATGCCCGTCCGAGCGGGATGGGAGGCGCTTTCACCGCCATTTCAGATGATGCGGCGGGAATCTTCTGGAATCCGGCTGGCATGTTCCTGATCCCAGGTTGGTATGTCAGTATGAACTACGGGACAGAATACGATCTCGCTGATGGCGCACAGGATCTTCTGGATGAGGTCACGGCGCTGGATCCTCGTTCCGACACCACCAATTTGTCACAACTCACGGAAAAACTCAGAAAACTCGATGGATTCTCATTTCTCGCCCGCGGTGGACCCAAAATGGAGTTTGCGGTCGCCTACAACTCAGCCGCATTCAGTATCTCGGGATACGACCTGTTTTTCACCCAACCCCGTACGGATCTCGAAAACATCTCGGAAGACCCGACCTCGGAGACCTACATTGGTCGGAATACATCCGCCATTGAGCTGAGTGGATTCCGAATCCAGGAATACGCGTTGACCTATGCCTACTATTCTGAGTTCACTGGTTCCTGCATCGGGATGACGGCGAAATACATGGATGTGTCCGGTTTCGCTTCGTCCATACCGATCTGGTCCCGTACCTCGTGGGATCTCGAAAACACGCTGGATGAAGTTGATGATGGCGCAGAAACAAGCGCGGGAAAGTTCGGCATTGATGTCGGTCTGATGTTCGTCGGAGGGGCGAATCGAGTCGGCTTTGTCGGGAAAAATCTGAAGAAAATCGAGTTGACCGATGACAACGACACCACATTTTCGATCCAACCGCAGTACCGTCTCGGATATGCTTTCTCACCGACCGATCGATTTGTGTTTGCGATGGACTACAATCTGACCAAGAATCGCGATGCTTTCGGAGACAAGATGGATGGGAATGAGATTTCCATGGGATTTGAGGGAAAACTGGGCGAGAGCAAGTGGCTCACTTTGCGGGGCGGTGCGACCATTGACAGCGGGGGAGATGCACCGCTGATATATTCGAGCGGGATGAGTCTGAATTTCGCCCGAATGAGCGTGGATGCAGCTTACGCCGTCGATCAGTATGGCGATGGATCACGCATCTGGGCCGGGATCCGATTCTTTTTTACCCGGACGGAAGACCGGAAAACGAACTCCGCGACGTCTCATTGAGTTCAGTAATGCCCGGAGCGTTCTATTCCGTGGACTCGAGTCGAGATCCCGGATGATTCCGACCATCGCCTCATCCGTACGACCGGAACCCGCAAGTGCTTCGTAGAGCAGAATGCGATATTGGAGCATTCCTTCCAGATGCCGGTTCCCATTGAGGATGATCATGGCATCTTCATACCGCTCCAATCGGATCAGACACTGAGCATGACGAAGTTTCTGCCAATCGGATGGAGTGGACATGGAGATGGCTGCTTCGAGATGGATCAGTGCATCCTCGAAGCGTCCGGCGGAAAACATGACGTCACCGATGGCTTGCCGAATATGCGGATTCGATAGAAAGCTTGGGATTCTGAGAATGGAGTCGATCTGTTTGAGGGCCGCATCAACTGGCAGATGACGTAGCGTCTCGGCAAGTTCATCCGTTTCACCCGATTGGCCATTCGGGAGGTCATGAATAATGGTACGGATCGTGTGAGCCCGATCATCATCACCCAGCATGAGATAGGAAAACGCGAGCATATCAAGGATACTACGATCCTCCGGATGGGCGTCTCGCGCACTTTCCAGAATGATCGCCGCCTCGCGGGGTTGATTGGTCCGGATCAACAACGAGGCCAAACGCCGGCAGATGTACGCATTCTTCTGGTTGAACCTGTTGGCATCCTTGAAGTATGCCAGTGCGTCTTCATGACGATCCCGTCGAACCGCCAGTTCTCCCAGTGTACAGAGTGCGAGTTGATTCCGGGGATTGATCCTGAGACTTGCGCGAGCCGTCAATTCCGCGGGTTGGTATTGTTTAAGTCTGTAGTACAAGTGTGAAAGAGCACCCAGAATCCGATCATTTTCATCTCGTTTGTCTGTGTGTTCGAGAATCGAGATGGCTTCCTGCAGTTGCCCTTTGCTTGCAAGGTTCCAAGCGTGCTCGAGTGCCGAAAGTGCTGAACCGGTCATTCGATTTCGTGATGAACAGGTTTATCGGAAGAAGTCAGGTACACACAGCAGCAGAGTACCTAAAAGTGCCGTGATCAGTCCGATCGGCGCGGTAATGGAGCCAATTGCATTCCATGGTTTCCGGGCTTCAAAAGCAGCATAGAAACCCCAGAAGAGAAGAACGATACCGATGATGATTGTGATGAAATGCCAATAATTCAATTCAACCTCCCTCAATTCCGATCGCATTCTTCGGTTCAGCCGGACTCTGCACTACTTTACTCTTAATTTGTTGATTTATAAATGAATTTTGAGTATTTTTTAGACGTTTAACTCCGAACTGTTCCTCACAGGAGATACTATGAACGCACAACTGATTCAAAAAGTGAGTGAATTGACGCAGCGGGTTCGTGACGACGGAATCGAGATGATCGATTTGAAGTTTGTGGATCTCGTCGGACGGATCCGCCATGTAACGCTGCCGGTTGAGAAGTTCGATCTCTCGCTATTTCGCGATGGTGTCGGATTCGACGGCTCCAGCGTTGGCTTCAGAAGTGTCAAGAGCGGAGATATGTGCCTGATTCCGGATCCCATGACTGCGACGATCGACCCGTTCTGGGAAAACAAAACGCTCAGCATGTTGTGCAATATCGTCGAAGCAGATTCACGGGAACCGTTCATCGGTGATCCACGTTCGATTGCAATCCGGGCGGTCCGTCATCTGCGTGAATCGGGAATCGGCCAAGAGTTGTTGATTCTGCCTGAATTCGAGTTTTACATATTCGATCGCGTCGGGTTTCAAACGAAGGCCGGTCACAGTTACCTCAAGGTCCAGGCGCAGGAAGCCAGTGACAAGTCCTGTATCGACGGGGAGGAACGCCACAATGGTTATTGGATCCCGTCCCAAACCGGATATCATCAAGCACCGCCGTTCGATGTCCACCGGAACATTCGAACTCGAATCGTCAGACACCTTCAGAGTGCCGGAATCAATGTCAAATATCATCATCATGAAGTCGGAGCATCCGGTCAGCAAGAAATCGAATTGAATCTGGCGCCTCTTGTCACCAGTTGCGACAATGGAATGCTTTTAAAGTACATCGTTCGAAATGTCGTCGTAGACTCAGGACTGACCGCAACCTTCATGCCCAAGCCGCTCGCAGGAGAAGCCGGAAGCGGGATGCACCTTCACATGAGACTCGTCGGGAAGAAGGGCGAAGCACTATTTTACGATGAAAAAGACGCTCTCAATATGTCGGATCACGCATATTGCTTCATTGGCGGCATCATCGAACATGCGTCGTCGCTGGCTGCTTTCACTAATCCCAGCATCAATTCATATCGACGCCTCGTCAAGGGCTTCGAAGCCCCAACGGATCTTTACTTCTCACTCGGAAGTCGTAACTCGGCCATCCGAATCCCGAAGTATGCCACCTCTCCCGAACAGAAACGGTTTGAATTGAGAGCTCCGGACGCGACCTGTAATTTGTATTTTGCCTGTTCGGCTATTCTTATGGCGGGGTTAGATGGTATCAAGCGGGGTATCCATGCCAAGGAACGACAATGGGGACCTTATAATGATGTGGCCTTGATTCCATCGAAGATCAAGCGCTCCATCCGGTCAATGCCCGAGAAACTTTCGGAAGCGCTTAAAGCCCTGCAGAAAGACCACGACTATCTGAAAGAAGGCGGCGTGTTCAATCAGCATCTGATCGACGGCTGGATTAATATGAAACGTGAAAGGGAGATCGACCCGTATTCACGTCAGGTGACACCCATCGAATTCGACTTTTACTATTCGTGCTGAAGCCTCATCGATCAGAATCATGAATCTCGTCCGGAAGGAAATCCGCCGCACAGTATCGATCATTGTACTGTCTTACAACGGGATGGAGCATCTACCAGAATGCCTTCACTCACTCGACACGCAAACTGATGCAGATTTTGAATTGATCCTTGTCGATAATGCATCGTCCGACGGAAGCGCTGCATGGGTGCGTGAGAATTATCCCCGGGCTCGTGTGATTGAATCGCCGCGAAACATCGGATTCTGCGCAGGCATGAATCTGGGCCTACACCATTCGAACGCAGAGTTTGTATTCTTCTTGAACCAGGATACGATTCTGGAAACCCTGGCCGTTCATGAATTGATTACGGCCATGAAGCATCAATCAGAAGATGTTATCGGTGCTTTCCCAAAAGTTGTCTTTCATGCCGCTCCACTGTTCATCAATGCATTCGGAGTCAACTGGTATGCTTCATGTCATTGGCGTGACACGCGCGTCGGTCTACCGGACCTCGGGCAGTTTCAGTCATATGAACAGGTGTTCGGATCAATCTTTCCGGCGGTTCTCTTCCGTCGGAAGAAATTCATCGAGATCGGAGCATTTGATGAGTTGTTTTGGTCGTACTGCGAAGATTTCGACGTCTGCTATCGAACACAATTGTTCGGTTATCACCTCATCACTGTTCCTGGAGCTGTTATCCGGCATAAGTATCGATCGTCATCCAGGGACGAGACGAACCCGCTCTGGTCCCGATACTGGTTCATCCGTAATTACTTGCTCGTTTTCCTGAAAAACTACGAACTGGTTAACCTCTGGAGGCAGCGTCATATCATATTCATGCGCTATATCGGTCATTCAATCAGGAGCGCATGGCGAAACCGAAATCGAGCTGAGCTCGCTGTCTACCTGAAGGTGTTGACTAATCTGCTACTGAACACTCCTCGGATTTATAAACGACGTTTCTTCATCCAATTACACAGGAAAAAGAGTGATCATGATATCTGGAGGCACAATGTTGTCGAGGAACACAACATTTACCATGTCGATGGGTGTATTGTTTTGAGTCTGAAAAGCATGAGAGCCGCCTTACGGAGTGAAGAGTATGTATATACGGTGGATCACCGAGAGTATCAATCGATCTGAGGGGGACTGATGAGCACTGTTTTGGTACTGACGGGCGATGTCCTTGGGGCACAACTTGCCGGCCCTGCCATTCGTGCCGTTGAGATCGCGCGATATCTCGCGGGTCGGCATAAGGTCATTCTGGGATGCCCACAGAATACCGGATATCAGCCGGACTTTCCCGTCAACGTTCAGGAGTTCGGGAATGAACCGGGACCTGCCATGCTGTCCGCGTGTGATGCCATCATCGTTCCGGGATCCCTCATCCTCTCTGAACATGTCGAGAAACCCTTGATTGTGGATCTTTACGATCCGTTCATCTTATCGAACCTGACACGGATCACCGCGGATCCAGATTCCGGTGCAGCCCTGTTCAACTCCGAGTTCAATGTGCTGGTCCGAAAGCTCTACTCCGGTGACTTTTTTATGTGTGCCAGTGAGAAGCAATGGGATTTCTGGATCGGGATGCTGGCCGCTTTCCGACGCATCAACCGGGAGCAGTACGATCGGGATCATCATCTTCGGGATTTGCTCGCGATTGTACCGTTCGGCATTCCGGAGCATCCTCCGCAAACCTGTACAGACACCTATTTACCCGAAGCTCCTTCGAGCACGAAATGGGTCGTGTGGGGCGGCGGGATCTGGAACTGGTTCGATCCCCTCACATTGATTCACGCCATGGAAATCGTTCACGGAAACGACCCGGATATCCGTCTGTTTTTTATGGGCACACAACATCCCAATCCGAAGATGAAGGAAATGGAGATGTCGATTCGCGCAAAACAGCTGGCGCGCGAATTGAACTTATTAGATACCATTGTTTTTTTCGGTCATTGGGTGCCCTATCATGCAAGAGGAGGCGTTCTGAATGCTGCTCATATCGGTATCAGCATTCATTCCCCTCATATCGAGACTCAATTCTCTTTCCGTACTCGAATATTGGACTATATCTGGGCAGAGCTTCCGATCGTCAGTACGGAAGGCGACGCCATGGCGGACCTCATCCGAATCAGACGACTCGGAATCACCGTCCCGGCTTCTGATCCCACGGCTCTCGCCGATGCGATCATGACTCTCGTACATGACCGTTCCTTCTACAGTCAGTGCAAGATGAATCTGACGGAAACTCGACAGCAGTTTACCTGGTCGAGTGTACTGAAGCCATTGGGAGACTTCTGTGACGCACCCCGTCATGCGCCTGATCGAGCAGGACGTTTTAAAATCGATATCGTCGAAACAGAAAAGTTCATCGACGGCTGCGAATCGCGGAAGGAACCATTTGGCGAACTGATCAGAGGAACGCGCATCCAACAAAAATTCACCGCACGTGAAAACGGGATGAACCGAATCGATCTCAGTCTTGCGACATATGCCCGGATCATCACGGGGACAGCGTGGTTCGGTCTGCGGGATGCTGTTACATCGGAATTGATTGTACGATTGCCGATCACTCTGAGTGAACTGGTGGACAATGACTGGAAGGCATTTCGGTTCGATCCACTCCTGAACTCGAGCGATCGGGAATACATCATCGAACTCGAAGCGCCTGATAGTGAGCATCTCAATGCGATCACCTTCTGGACGGATCCAGAAGCGAGTACCGAGTATCTGGTCAACGGAGTATCGAAAAAAGGTTCCATCGGATTCCGGTATTTTATTCGACCCGGTGCGCTTGTGCCGGTTCGCGAATCGATCTGGCGGAAGTTTTTCAGGAAGATCCGAGTGCTTCACTAGGGACAAGGGATGAAAGAAATCGATCTGAGTATCATCATCGTGAATTGGAACACATGTGATCTATTGCGCGCGTGTATCCGATCGATTCTGGTGAACAATGAGCAGTTGATTATCGAGATCCTTGTGATTGACAACAACTCTTCTGATGGATCGGTCTTCATGATGCGTCGTGAGTTTCCCGATATCTATTTAATAGCGAACAAGGAAAATCACGGTTTTGCGAAGGCAAACAACCAAGGGCTTGAACTCGCCAAGGGACGATGCCTTTTTCTTCTCAACCCCGACACCGTGATTCAGCCACATGCTCTCACACGACTGGTTACCTTTCTGGATACTCATCCTCGTGCCGGTGCGGTCGCCGCCAAACTCCTCAACACAGATTTGTCGTTACAATACTCGGTAAGACGTTTCCCGGATTACCTCACTCCTTTACCGAAAACTCAACCCTTTTCAACGCACCGGTTATCCGACGATTTTCCAGATCATCGCACCTGATGACCTGGGATCATGAATCGATCTCCGAGGTGGATCAACCGGCGGGTGCTGCGTTCATGCTCAAGCGCGCGGTCATTGAGACTCTCGGTGTGCTGGATGATGCATACCACATGTTTTTTGAAGACGTGGATTTATGCTATCGCATCATCGCCAACGGGTGGAAGATTTACTATCTGCCCGATGCGAGAATCGTTCACCATGGAGGGCAGAGCGTCAAGCAGAGACAGAATGTCGGCGAGGAATTCTATCGAAGTCTTATCCGATTCTTCCGCGTGCACTTCGGCATCTGGTCGGAACGTCGAATTCGAGTATTCATGCTGGTCGGCTCAGCTTCGCTGATTGCATACTCAACAGCTCTGACTCTTTTCAATCCATCCCGCGCTTATCATCTTGCAAAAACATCTCTCGGCGTCTTCCGTTGCGCGCTGGCCCGCGAGAAGGCACCATCATGATGCTGTTTCGCAAACTCCGAAGGTGGGGACATGCTGGTTACTGAAAGCCTCCATCGGGACGCTCTTCGCCTGATGATCTGGTACCCGTTTCGTTGGCTTGTGCACATCCTGCCGCTGATGACCACTCTGACCCTGTTCCGCCTGCTCGGAACGATCCACTATTATCTGGGCCGTCGAGGAGTCCGGCGGATCAAGAGGAACATCCGACGCGCTTTTCCGGACATATCTGATGGAACACTCCGCGCACATGCTTTGGATTATATGAGAAACCATTACACGGATCGTTTGCACATATTAACTTATCCAAAACTGAAGCAGGGGAGGACAATCGAAAACATCATCCGTTTGAGAGGAGTCGAGCACCTGGATCGTGTGCTCGATCTCGGTCGGGGAGCAATCATTGTTCTGGGACACTTTGGCCCGATCCAACTGCCTCTGTTCGCATTGGGAGCACGAGGTTACAAGGTGATCCAGATCGGGTTGCCGACCGATGAGGGTCGTAGCTGGATCGGGAAAAACGTCGCATTCCGTCTGCGGCTCGAGTATGAAAACATGATACCCGCCCGAATCGTCTCGGCCGATCGATTCCTGCGACCGGTCTTTGAGCATCTTTCGCAAAACGGAGTCGTGATGATGAATATCGATCCGGCCGGTGGCGGTCGATGGATCGGCAGGTTCGCACAGGTGCCGTTTTTCGGACATACCATTCCAATGGCTCTCGGATCCAGTCAGCTCAGCATGAAAACCGGAGCAGGATTGTTGTTACTGACACTTGAGACAGATGCAGAGAATGGTTATGTGGCCGTTGTTCATCCTCCTATCGAGAACGCTTCCCGTGACCCGAACCCTCTATTTCAGATGTACTTCGAGCAGATCGGCCGGAACCCCGGGTTATGGCATTTCTGGGATGAGTTCGAGCCCGGCAAGCTGATTCTCGATACTGAATCCATTCAGAAGATACGCCCTGCCCCTTAGCGTTCGCCGGTTTTCCCGGGCATTCCAGCAATAGCTGCTCAAGAAAGCCCAGAAATCACTTGAATGATTCAGATGGATCAGGTGAGCGAGTTCATGGTAGACGACATAATGACGCAGTTCAGAATTCAGGAGTATCAGCTTCCAGTTCAGACTGATGGTTTTTCTCGATGAACAACTTCCCCATCGGGATTTCTGATCACGGATACACAACCTTCGACAACTCACGCCCATTTCCCGGGAAAACACGTCCACAAGCCGTGACAGCTCCTTTGCCGCTTCCTGTTTAAGCCACGATTTCAGACAATCTGCGAGCTGTTCTATCGAATTGAGCGTGCCTGTGATGAGTATATTATCGTCCTGAATTCGAATCGACGGTCGATTTTTATCCGAAGAAAAGCAGACCCGGAGATTTCTGCCGAAGTAGGGAATCCAGCCCGTTGCAGGTATCACCGAGATTTGTGATTCAAATCGATTGATGCGATGAAGGATCCAGCGCGAATGATCTCGAAGAAAGCGGTGAATACTGTCGAGAGGAATGCCGGGTGGAACCGTGATCGAAAACCGACCGTTCCGGTCAAACCCAAGTCGGATGCTGTGGTATCTTCGATCGCGATGAACGGGGATTTCTAGACGTATCGCATCGGATTCGAAAGAAACAGTCTCAGGTGAGGAGTTCTTCATGGATCTGCATTATCGGTGATCGAGAATCAAAAAAAGCCAGTGAAAAAGAATGACCGAGGCGAAAGCGATTCGGATGAGGTTCAATCGAATCGGCGTCATCGCGAACTCGATGGACCTGTGCCGAGTTATACCAACGATTGCCAGGCATCCCCATATCCACAGGATGACAACGGTCAGGACAACGAGCGGGTTCATGCGCAGAGCAGTCAGGAATTCGAAGCGAGACAGCGCCATGATGGAACGAGTCACGCCGCAGCTCGGGCAGGGGAGATGCAGTATGGTTTTAAAAGCGCAGGGCGGTAGTGAATCGAAGAATTCCTTAACAGGAATCAGGAATCGAGCGAACAGGAGCACTCCGAGCGCCAGCAGACTGTAGAGGAGGCCGAGTGGGTGCGCGAGATTCAAATGAACAGGTACCGATCGGATACGCTTAGTGTGCTGTCGCAGCCATGATCGACATGATGGTTGTCATGGCCCCAAAAACCAGACAGCACGAACAGAGCAGAAACGGGATGAGAACGGTCACAATCGCCTTCCAGAGATCGGTTCGGTGAACTTCGGACAGACCGATCGATAACAGGACAATGTTCCAGATACTCCCGATGATCGATCCGATAAAGGGAATCAGAGAAAACACGGTGGTACCAGAAGCGTATGCAACGACTTTGAATGTCGATTCGAAAGGTTTCGAGACGCCACCGAATAATAACAAGCACAAATGGAAGATACCGGACATGATCACGACCCCGATCACCGCGATCACCGGGATGAGCGGTATCATCACTATTTTGGTGAATCCTGACATCATCATGGGAGCCACGTCAGCTTCAGGGGTTGGCATGAACGAATCGAATCCGGGCATAAAGATCGAGAGACTCGATACGAAAGCCATGATGATCAGATAGATGACGGCGTCTCCGATTTTACCCTGAGAATTGAAAGACCCGAAAAACATCCTCGGCTCCGTCAAGGATTGTTTCCAGGTTTCGAATAGAGCCGGACCCAAACCAATTTCGTCGCGTCGTTCCCAGGCCGGGTTTTGATCGTTCTGAGGCATTCCCGGACCCGTCATCACAGGATTGACATTCATCTGATCGTTCATGGAAACCTTCCTTTCCCAATCGGAGCATGATAAATCATCAGCGAATAAACAATGATATCAGGGTATCGGATCATCGGAGAAAGTGCAAAAAAAAACGGATCTTCGAGAAGATCCGTATAGATACGAGAAAACAGGAGGTCAATTGATCTGGAAGATGACCGTCAGGTTCATGATGACATCGACGGGGATATCGTTCTGTGTTCCCGGTTCAAATTCCCACTGTTTGACTGCTTCCATGGCGGCTTCGTCGCAGAAGGAGTTGAGGGATTTGATGACTTTCACTTCCGTGACCTTACCGGATTTTGTGATGATGGCTTCGAGGATGACCATTCCTTCGATTCGGGTGCGCCGGGCGATTTCGGGATAAGTCGGATCAACCTTTTTCTTGATAATCGGAGCTTTTACATCGCCGCCGACACGCAATGGTGCATCCGTCGGAGCATCGGGAGCTTCGATCGGAATTTCATCCGCATCGTACACCAGTTCGATTTCTTCATCGTCCATCGTCACCGCTTGAATTTCCTCATTGGGTGCTTGAGGAACAATCTTCGCCAGCACTTTCTTCTTTTCGACCTTTTTCTCTTCTTCCTTTTTCTGCTCTTCGGGAGGAGTCGGCGGCTTGATTCGTGCGATGTCGATGGCGGATATCTTGGTTTCCATGAGTTTGTTCGAAATGGCCATCTTGGGGAATGGGATGTAGAGGAAGACCATCTGGATAAGAATGGACCAGAACACCTTCCATTCCATGGACCTGCGTTCCTGTAGTTTCAATTGAAGCTTTTCGTTGGCTACCTTATCGTAAGTCACTGCTTCCTCCCGTCCTTACCAGGACTTCATCTCTTCGCGTGAAGGAAGAGCGATATTACGGACCTCGGAGGCCTTGACCTCGTCCATGACTGCCATCATATCGCCATAGGTTGCATTCTCGTCCACCTGGATAATGACCGGTTTGTTCGGATCGGCCGCGATACGCGGTTTGATGTAGGGCTGGATGTCCGAGGGATTCTTCGGGATCGTATCGATCAGAATTCTCCCGGAGGGCTGAACGACAATGGTGATCGCCTTGACGATGACATCCTCCTGATTTTGCTGTTCGTCGGAATCCTTGGGCAGACGGAAATCAATTCCTTTCCGGGCAGCGAAAGCCGTCGTCACCATGAAGAAGATGAGCAGCAGAAACGCGATATCGGACATGGATGCATTGGGGACATCCGGAGTCACTCTCGTTGTTCGTTTAAACTTCATTGGTCCCCCCTTCAGCTCTCGATGCGCTGTTCAGTGGGCAGACTCAGGTTTCGAGCGCGACCGAGTCGCATCTGCTCGAGAAGCTCATCGACAATCGCCCAGTTGACATCCTTGTCGATCTTGAGCAGGAAGATACGGTCTTTGTCCTTTGAGACTTCCATGGCGCAGAGAGGCTGGATATCCGCCATGATGACTCTGTCACCGTGATACTGGATGATCCCGTTGCGCTGAATCGAGATGATTTCATGGTTTTTCGGTATCTCAGTCCGGTATTTCGTGCGGGGAAGATTGACGGGGGATTTATCGACCGAAAAGGATGTTGTCACCATGAAAAAGACTAAAAGAAGGAAAGCAATATCCGACATCGACGCATTGGGGACATCGGGTGCTACCCTGCTCTTTCGCATCAGCTTGACGTGTTTTTTCATGAAACCTCCTTCGAATGAAGATGGACGCGATTGCGATTCGTGTTATTCCATCATCGAAGGGGTCTGAAGATCGCCGATGTATTCCAACAGGAGTCCGGAACTTTCTTCCATTTCGAGCACCAATCGGGCCACTTTCGCGTTGAAATAGTTGAAAGAGGCAACGACTGGGAGCGCAATGAACAGACCGGTTGCTGTAGTGATCAATGCTTCGGAAATACCGGATGCGACAAGACCCGGATTGTTCAAACCCTGCTGGGCGATCGCTTCGAATGATCGTATCATGCCGGTGACCGTTCCGAGGAAGCCCAGAAGCGGAGCGATCGTGGAACAGGTCGCAAGACCGATAAGACCGCGTTCAAGCCGTGCCATTTCGACACCACCCGCAGATGAGAGCGCAGTTTCGATCTCTTCACGAGGCTTGCCGGATTTCAAGAGTCCGGCTTTCATGATCGATGCGATGGGCCCTTTATAGTTTTCGCACATCATGATCGCCTCTTTGATCTTCTTCGCTTCGAGTGCAATGCGGATTTTCTTCAAGAATTCGGGCGTGTTGATCGAAACCGATCGATAGAAAAAGATTCGCTCAAGAATCAATGCAACAGCAATAATACTGATGGCAAGAAGCGGCCACATGACCACACCACCCTTGTTGAAGTAATTCAGAATTGCGAATTGATCCAATGCACTGACCATGTGTTTTACCTCCTGAAGAACATGTCTAAGATCTGATATTCTAAATCGCCGCAGGAAACCGAATCATCATAGTGATGATTGATTGGGTGAGTATACAAGACTCGAAATGAAAATTAAAGGAATAAGTCACGCAGAAAAGTGGCATGCCGTGAGATGGCCGCTTTGAATCTCACGGAGATCAGGAATTCTCTCCCGACAGATCTCTTCATCGCGTCCGACAGGACATCGTGACCGGAAAACACATCCTGAAGGTGGATTGAGTGGAGATGGGACATCGCCCTCCAGCAGTATCCGCTGTTTGTGAGCACCGGGATCCGGAACCGGAATCGCTGAAAGTAGCGCTTTTGTATAGGGATGAAGCGGACTATGATACAGCGTTTCCGATTCAGCAAGTTCAACGATCTTACCCAGATACATCACCGCAACACGATGCGAGAAGTGTTTGACTACTGCGAGATCATGAGCGATGAACAAATAGGCAAGGCCGAAGCGCGTCTGTAGATCCTTCAGAAGATTCAGCACCTGAGCCTGAATCGAAACATCCAGCGCGCTGACCGGTTCATCGCACACGATCAGTTTCGGCTTCAACGCAAGCGCTCGCGCAATCCCGATCCGTTGACGCTGCCCCCCTGAGAATTCATGTGGATACCGGTGGGCATAATCCGGATTCAGACCCACCACTTCCATCAGATCGCGAACCCGGCGTTCACATCCCTTTCTGCTTTCCATACGATGGATCAGTAGACCTTCCGAAATGATCTGCATCACCGACAATCTTGGGTTCAGCGAGGCAAAGGGATCCTGAAAGATAATCTGAATGTCTCGACGTCGATGTCGTAATTGAACTGAATCGAGACTCAGAAGGTTTTCACCCTGAAAACGGATGCAGCCTTCAGTGGGCTCGATCAACCTGAGTATACAGCGACCGACGGTTGTCTTGCCGCAGCCCGATTCGCCGACCAGTCCAAACGATTCGCACGCATCGATCGCCAGATCGACACCGTCAACAGCTTTCACCCAGTCTTTCTGCCGGCCAAACATCGTCGCGCGCACCGGAAAATATTTCTTCAGGCCGGTCACTTCCAGCAATTTGCGTTGATCGGAATCCTGTCGAGTCTTCATTGGTGCAAGACGCATCTCACCTGATGCCCGGGTTTGGGTTCGGTCATGATCATGTTGGCTGATTCCCGGCATCGTGATCCTGCGTGAGGGCATCGGGGAGCAAATGCGCACCCCGGCGGCAGATCATGCAGCGAAGGTACCATGCCTTCGATTGTTTCAAGACGAGAGGATCGATCGGTATCGAATCTCGGAACGCTTCGGAGCAGTCCTTGCGTGTAGGGATGAAGAGGATACGTAAAGATCGAGGTCACGTCAGCGGTTTCGACGATTCGACCGGCGTACATCACCGCGACTCGATCCGCTGTTTCGGCGACGATTCCAAGGCTGTGAGTGATGAGCAGTAACGATAGATTCGAAGCGCGTCGGAGCGAAGAAAGAAGTTCGAGAATCTGGGCCTGGATTGTGACATCCAGCGCCGTTGTCGGTTCATCCGCAATCAGCAAACACGGATTACAGGCGATGGCCATAGCAATCATCGCCCTCTGCCGCATCCCGCCGGACATTTCATGTGGGTACTCACCGTACCGTTTCGCTGCATCTGGGATCGCAACGGACTCCAACAGAGCAATTGCCCGTTGCCGAGCATTTCGAGTCGAAGTCTGTTCATGGATGAGAATCGTCTCTGCAATCTGATCGCCGACAGAAAAGACAGGATTCAGTGATGTCATCGGTTCCTGGAAGATCATCGCCATGTCCCTGCCTCGAACACGACGCATCTTTTCATCGGATAGAGACAGCAGATCGATCTCCCTGAATTGGATCCTACCGGAGACGATCCGACCAGATGGAGGCTGAATCAGACGCATGATGGACAGACTCGTCACGCTTTTTCCACAGCCGGACTCGCCAACCAATCCGAGAGTTTCGCCGGCGTTCAGATACAGATCGACACGATCAACCGCCCGAACAATCCCTTCATCGGTGCGAAACTCAGTCGAGAGGTCCGAAACAGTCAACAGATGCGTCATTGATAGATTCCTTCCTCGAACGGCTTTATACTAACACATGAAAAGTAGATATGAATACGAAATGAATCGTCCATGCTCAATCTCTCAAGTATTTGCGATTGACACATCTTCTGACCGTTGATAGTATTTTTCTCGGAAAAACACAGGAGATGTCCGGATGCAAAGAAAATCCTTTAAGTCGAAACTGAAGATATTCAGTGAAGATGTCTTTCGCAATTATCTGATCGTACGGGCGAGGTGGGAACTTTACAATCTTGAACGACAACACAGCAATGAAATCAGAAATCTCGGCAATCGCATCTATCGACAGTACCGACGCGATCACAAAACGATCCAGGAAGTCGAACCGATTCTCGATTCACTGACTGATCTGGATCACAAGATCGAACAACTCGAGGAACGCCTGCGGGATCTCATCGTCAACGCCGAACTGCCCAAGCAGATTCCAGAGAGTACTGCAGTTGGATTTAACCCGACACCTGACCGTATGGAAGTTCAGCCAGAATCTGATGCACCTGAACCAGCAGTACAGCTCTCGTCTGAACCCCAGCCGGAATCTAAACCAGATAGACCGCCGCAGTCCAACCCTGTCGCGAAGCCGGATGAAAATAGTGCTTTCAAAAGTTCTTCGGATGAGATACAAGAATTGAGGTCTTTGGAGGATAGCCTTTCGAAGGAAACGTCGAAAGTCAGAAAACCAAAGAAGCAAACCTGATCGTATTGGGGCTGTGGCGCAGTTGGGAGCGCGTCTGACTGGCAGTCAGAAGGTCGCGGGTTCGAATCCCGCCAGCTCCATTAATTTTGTACGGGCAATCGAATCTGCATGATCGTTCCACACGAACGGTTGTCATGCACGGTGATTTCTCCTCCATGCGCCTGGACCGCCATTCGACAGAACGCAAGTCCGAGTCCTCGGGACTGCCGGATCTTCGTTTTTGTTTCGATCCGGACAAACTTTGAAAAAAGTTTATCCTTCATCGCATCCGGCACACCGGTACCAGTATCCCGTATCTCGATCGTCACTTCCCCCGGTTCCCGGCTATAAACCGCTGCCTCTATGTAACCGCTCTCCGTCACCTTGCATGCATTATGAACCAGATTGTTCAATACTCGCGTCATGATGCTCCGATCACAGCACAGCGGGAATGACTCAACTTCAAACTCAGTACGAAGTTGGACCTCCGACCGGCAAACCCCCCGATGCGTATCGAACACATCACGGATTAGAGCGCACAGATCAAGGCATTCCGTTTCGAGTTCGAGCTGGTTGTTTTCAAGCAGATAGACATCGAGAATATCACTGATCATGCTCGACATCATTCTCAGATTCTGACGTGATTTTTCCAGTAAACCACGTTCTTCCTGAGTGATCGTTCCCTGATTCTGAAGCGACATATCTAGGATACCGAAGGCTGAATATACAGCCGTCAACGGGTTTCGGAGGTCGTGCACGAGGTAATGAGCGAGTTCTTCTTTAAGTGTGTTCCGTTCAAGTTGGATTTGTTTCTGCGCGCGTTCGAGAAGTATCTCCTCCTGCAGTTTCAGTTTCTCATTGATCGATCCTTTGAGGTTTTCGTAAAGGCGGGCGTTCTCGATCGCACTGGCGGCATGATTAGCGAATGCAGTCAGGACATGCAGATCCTTCTCCGTAAAGACGCCGCTTTTCATTCGATTGTCGATATAGATGATACCGGTCAGCGCGTTTTTGTTCAGAAGGGGGACGCAGAGTACCGAACGGAGTTTATAGGCAACAACGCTTTCCTGCGACGAAAATCGCGAGTCGGACATGGCATTGATCGTTACAACCGGAGCACGCGTCGCCACAACATTTTCAATGACACTCGTGCTGATCTCCTCACCCTGCAGAATCTTCTCAGGATCGCAATTCTTATATACCTTCAGAATCAACCGATCACCCTCGATCAGCTGAATGAATCCCCGTTCGGCTTGTAACAACTCGACCACGAGATTCATCGCATTCGTCAAAACGACATCAAGATCAAGCGATGAATTCAGTGTCGATGAGATTTGGAGGAGTGTGGACAGATGATGCGAATCGGTGTCGTGAACGAGGTTACTCATGCTGTGATTCCGAAGAGTCTTCGAGGGTTTGAATGGCTTCGGGGGAATCCTCATCGTCGAGAATCTTGACGCCCAGAAATGCCTGGTCCATTTTCCGGAAAAACATCAGCATCGTTTCGGGGAGGAAATAGGCGATCACCCCGGATATCGCATACAAGAAAGAGAGAATGAACAGCATGGTTCCCGGTTCGTGAAGAAGCACGATCAGTAGGATGACGATGAAGAATAGCGTCCCTAAAGGGCGTTTCTGCTTCCAGTCTACATCCTTGAAGGATCGAAACCTGAATTTCGAAACCATCAGAAAAGATAGTGCATAAACGATCCCGAGGACGATGATCGAAACCATTCGGCTTTCGATCTTCGGCGAGATCAAGACCATTGACGCAACACAAGCCGCAGCGGCCGGGATGGGTAGCCCGATGAAGTACCGAACCGATTTGAATTCCTTATCTTCCTCCAGCACGTTGAAACGGGCCAATCGAATCGCGCCGCATCCAAGGAATAAAAATGCGGGGATCCAGCCGGATCGATGGAAGTCTTTCAATGCCCAACAGAATGCCAGGATACCGGGTGCGATTCCAAAGGAAATCACATCCGCAATCGAATCGAGTTGCGCTCCGAAAGCGCTCGTGGAATTCGTCATTCGTGCGATCCGGCCATCGACGCTGTCGAGCAGGGCTGCAGCGATGAGAAGCAGTGCAGCCCTTACAAAAAACGCGGATGGGTCTGGATTCCGGAAATGCGTGATGACCGTAATCATCGAATAGAAACCACAGAAAATATTGCCCAATGTCATCAGCGACGGCAACAGGTAGATTCCCCGTGGGATGACGTTTGGAATTGGTTTGAGTTTCGATTTATTCATCGAATCACTTCACTTTCTGAAGTCGGCGGCGAGGGCTTGAGAGCGATTGCCAATCGGGAAATACCAGCCTGAACTCGATCCCCGATCCCGACCTCGATCCGACAAGTGTTCGGGATGTACAAATCCACGCGCGAACCGAGTTTGATCATCCCGATTCTCGCTCCTCGGTCAACATCTTGGCCTGATGAGACATAAGAGACGATCCGGCGGGCAACAAGGCCTGCGACAAGACGGATCTTCATCGCTCCAATCGACGTGTGGATGATCATTTCGGTTCTTTCATTCTCGATCGATGATGCAGGATCCCATGCCGCGAGAAACTTCCCTTTGTAACTCTCAATCGAACGGACCGTGCCTGGAAACGGTGACCGGTTCACATGCACACTGAAAACATTCATGAAAATCGATATCTTCACATGCTGATGAAACTCGCCCTCACACTCCGACGGACCAATCTCGATGATCCGGCCATCAGCCGGTGCCAGAATCACTGACTCGGTTTCCCATGAAATCCGTTCGGGATCACGGAAAAAATTTGTGAGGAAGGCTGTCAGGATCCAAAGCGGCAACGACCAGATAAAACCGAGCCAGAGCCAAAGCGTGATGGCTATGCACAATGGAACGCTGATCCACGGAATACCCGCGCGGGCGATGGGCAATTTCATATGTGCTTCCCGCCGTTTTGATACTCCTGAAGCCGGACCTGGATCTGATCAAGCAGGGCCAGTTTTTGTTTCTTCAGAACCCGAATCCGATGTTCTTCAGCCGGAATAAGGCAACGCTGACGACCGAGCTCTTCAGCTTCACGATCCAATTCCCGATGCTGTTCCACCCAATTCCTGAATTCATCATCCAGCTTCATCAACCTTTCGACCAGATCCGAATCCTCGAACACCATTCCCCAATTCCTCCATTTCCCGCCCTCATCTCTATCAAAAAGACCTCGCAATTTCAAAGTCCGTGCTTTTCCTGAAACTGTCGATTCAAACTGGCATCCCGACTCAGGCTGTGTCACAATCACCTCATGGACTATACGTGGATTTTCTTCGATGTGGATGGTACACTGACTGTTGAACACAGCATTTGGGAGTTCCTTCATCGGGAACTGGGAATATGGGAATCCCAAGGGAAGGTTAACCTCGAACTCTTCCTGACCGGACGTATGTCGTATGCCGAATTCGCCAGGCGGGACGCAGCCGGATACTCGGGAATACACCGCTCCGAGTTCGATCGCATGCTGGATCGAATCCAAATCAGACCCGGGATCGATCGGTGTTTCCATGAATTGCATGCTCGCGGCTTGAGGATCGGTCTGATATCCACCGGCCTCGATATTCTCGTCAATAGATTCCAACCGGTCGAATTGGCTGTTGCGAACGAATTGCTATTCGAGAACGACATATGTACCGGTGAGGTGATCGTGCATCTCCCGATCGATGCGAAGGCCGAATACATCAGCGGTTTCCGAAGCAAGCATTCGATTGAATGCCGGGAAATCGTGTCTGTGGGAGATAGTGTGGGTGATATTGGCATGATGCTTCAGTCCGGCTTAAAAATCGCCGTTTATCCCTGCGATCCGGCCTTGCTCGATGTCTGTGATTTCTGCCTGCTTGAACCAGATCTGAATCTGATTCCGGACCTTGTCACGACCCTGAAACAGGGGCAGCGGGCGTTCGTTCGAGGATCTGACCGCGCTCGATGATCGATACACCGTCGATGCGAACAGATGCAGAAGAGTCAATTAGATTCCAGAAGAGGTCCGAGAAGTTTTCTCCTCCGAAAATCAGATTCGATCCGATGCTGACATGAACACTCCCGAGGCATCGAACGTCGGTGATATCACAGCCGATAATCGATGAAATACCCGGATTCAGACCGATACCGAACCCGGCGATTTTGTCCTTGTCGCCGTAAGCCCCATCCAAGCGCTGGGTGAACAGAGAAAGATTTTCATCCGCACTGCTCGATGCAATCTGGCCGTTCCTGATTTCCAGATGGAGATTTTTAACGACCTTGCCCTTGATGTGCAACCGTTCAAACAGCACCTCACCCTGGATGGAGGTTTCCATCGGAGAAACGAACACGGATCCCGCCGGTAACGTCCAGGATCCGTCTTCGATATAGATAGAGCGCGTGCCGATCTTGAATTCCAGCCGGCATTCGTCATGACCCGTCAGGACTTCGACTCGGGTCTTAGCCGATTTCAGGAGATCAACGAAGCGTTTGCACTGCTTTCGCAACTTTTCATAATCGATCTCGAGGCTGCTCCAGAGTGTATCGCTGAATGTTTTCATCGGCACTTTGAAGTGTCTGGCGAGTTCTGTAGTGGGGAGATAGACTGTTGATCGGGATCTCTGGTTGATTTTCTCGACAATCGGACGCCGGGCTTCATGCGCGGTCCTGAGTCGTGTTTTCGGAACATCTGGGAAGGATGCATCCGGCGCATCCGTGACAATGTTGATATGCCGGTGGATGTCCTTGATCCACTTTAACATCTGCGGGGGAGTTTGTCCGAGATACTTCTCGGGAACTTCCTTCAGGAACCGTTTTCGATATGTTGGATTCTGCAGGCGGATGGTCGGAAAAGCTCCCGATTTGGACACCTCAAGCGTAAACTCATCGAGGAAATCCATGTATTTTCGTTCACCGGTAAGCGTCACCTCGATGACTTCATTTTCCTTGATACGAAGAGCATTGCGGACCAGTATGGCTGCGAGCCGATTGAATTCCATCCATGTCTCCTCTGAGAAAAACACTTTTATTCTACCGGAAGCGGATGGATTCGACAATAGAAATTGCACGCAGTCTATCGCCGGTTTACCAAGCGAGGAGTCATGTCGGGAAAACGGGATCGATCAGGAGACAGCTCCGGCAGTGAGGTCGGTGTCTTTCAGTTTGAGCAATTCGGCTACACTGTCCCGCGCGATCTCGAAGACGATAGGAATGTCCTTCACCATCCCGAAGATATTTTTTCCATCGTCTGTCGTCCGCCCCAGCATAAGACGCGTCCTTGTTCCATCCTTCTGACCGATCTCGATAGTCAATCCCGCTGGCTCCAGTCCGAATTCCTCCATTTTTTCAACCGACTCGGATGCAATTCGAACCATCGTGAGATTCAGCAGATTCCACACAATATCATCCAGTGCGGATTGATCGAGTGAATATCCTTTTGGTTCGGTAATGGAGTAACGCGAACGGGAGGCTTCGATCCTGAGTTTTCCTCGTGCGTTATCGATCATGATGTCCGATATCTGATCGCGCGTGATACTGATGATCCTCTTGTCACGGAAGTCAAATTCACTTTTCATCAACCGTTCGACATCGGACTCCGATATCCCGAACACGACATCCGAACCTGTCGATCGAATCCATCGGCCCGATCCGGATGATTGCCGTCCCCCGATCAGGATTTCATAAGCACGCGATTCGGTTCCCTTCGGAGTAAGCGTGATTCTTGCGAACATGTCGCCAAAATCCTCGGAATCCGGTTTCGTCGACGTTCCGCGAAGATACGACAGGTCAGACAGGTACGCACCCACTGCAACCGAATCCGTCGGAATCACCCTCGGCTCAACGCAGTTCCACTTCTCATCCGTATCCACCTCCGCCACCTGACGTTCGAGTGTGATCCGGTTGCCGCCGTGCTCGATCGCGATCCGTTCGATCTCTGAGCGTTCGAAACTGCACACATCTTTGTTTCTGTAAACGAAGGGATCATTCGAGAACCGGTCGAGAAAGTCATTCGCGACAGTAAACACGACGGACCGTGAAGCCTGTTTCGCATACCTGAACTTCCCACCGGAATCTGAAACGGATCCAATCAGAATCGATTCCGAATCGTCATCCGGGTTGTTTCCGGTCACCCGAAGAGTCAGGTACGGGTTATCCAGACCAAACCGCGCGATATCGGCTGGATTCTCATCGATGAACGCCGCCGCTTCCTGGTTCTGAAGAGAGCCGGTCAGCTCGGTTATCCGAGACACATCTCCCGGAGCCTCGATGGGTTTCGCGACACGCCACTGATCCGGCCCCCCGGAAAGAAGTATCGGAGAAAGCCCGTTCAACGTCCATTCTATCTCGCGAATCGAATCGAAATGACTGATCAGGATCCGGCGATCTCGATAGAAATCACCTCCCTTTGTCAATCGGGATCGGATTTCTTTGGGAACCAGCATCGTTCCATCGCCTAGCGATGAACGTGCATACACATATTGACCCGATGGATTATCATTCCCGACTTCGATTCGATAATCTGTCGATGCGCCTGCTGCGTTCATGGAAGCGACCACAATGGTGAGGGCCGGATGATCGAGTCCGAAGGTATCAGGAGTTCCGCCATGAAGCGTTCGGATCGATTTCATTTCCACGATTTCACTTACCAGCGAGTCTACGACCGATTTACTGGCAGGCACCGCCAATGGTGCTTCCAGTCTCCACTGGTCCCCGGATTTAGAAATCACGATTGAAGCCGATGCATCGTTGACTGGAGTAGTGCGATCAGTCGCCGCGCTCCGAGTGATAGTCAGCCGAAAGACTGTCTCGGGAACGACTCCCGGTAGCAGTCGACTTTCTTCGCCCTTTTTCTCGATTCGCGCCGCCTCACCCCTCACATCATAAAAATAGTACCAGCAACCCAATCCGATAAGGATTACCGCGAGAATCAGATTGGTCCACCACCTCATCCCGCTTTCCTCCGTTCGTAGATCCGAATCCCGCCCCAACCCAGAATCACGAGGGGCAGAAGGACTACGGGAATCCAGAAGGCCAGAGCGACCTGCGATTGAGTCAGGTTGAGGGGTTGGTGCAGTGTTTCGACCGGAGGGATCGCAATCAGATCGGTTTCATCTGTGAGATAATGAAAGGCGTTCATGATGAATGCGGTGTGGACGGTATTCGTCACCATGAAGTAATTGTCTGCGAAATCTGAATCACCGATCGCGATGATACGGGTTCTCGCACGATTCGATACCGAATCGACGGTCTGTGCGGAGTCGGGTTGCGCCGGTTGAGTCTCGGATACAACCGCAACCGGAACCGGCCCCTTGATATCTTCGGATTCATTCAGTTCAGGTTCAAAATTTTCGAGATTGGACAGGTTCGTTTCCGCCCAGGCATTTTCTGAAGTTCGAGCGAGCGTCACGATCGTCATTCCCGCAGTGGATTCCTCGGCCGGAGTCACGCTCCGCGCGAGATTTAAAATGATCAGGTAGTTGAAGTTCCGCGTGATCGGGTGATCCCCGTAATCACCGATGACCGGTTGAAGAACGTGCTGAAACCCGTTGGGATCGACGATCAGATCGTTGCCAACAATGATTCCGTACTTTGCGAGCAGCGCAATCAGATTCGGGCAAGAGACCTGGGGATCGAGTGCGACGATGAGATCGCCTCCGTTGTCGAGATAAGTCTGGATCGCGTCAAGTTCCTCGCGTGACGGATCAATCGAAGGACCGATGATCCCAAGTGCAGCACAATTCTCGGGAACGGTCTTTTCAGCGACGAGATTCAATTCCGAGACACCGTAATTGGCGTTTTCGAGACCGGATTTTAGGGAATGTCCACCCGTAGCTTCTTCCGAGTCGAGATCTTTTTCTCCATGCCCTGTCAACAGGTAGACCGTCTTGGTCGCATCACCGCGTGTCAACTTCAGAATTGCATTCGTCAGATCGTTTTCCGTTGCAGTTGTGATCTTGCGATAGCCGTCTCCATTCTCCGCGGTTTGAGTCAAAACCGTCACCGAGTAGGCTTCTTTTGGATCGATTTTGAACTGTTGCGCTTTCAATGGCTCGCGATCGATATCGATGAATTGGAACGTGAATCGGTCGGTTTGCGCAGCATATCGTTCCAGCAGATCCTTGATCGGTAAATACAGTGGCTCCGTTTCGCTTACGAAACAGGATGCATTGATCGGCGTTTCAAGCGCGTTCAGGATGTTGACGGTCTGCTCCGACAGAGAATGACGCTTGTTTGCAGTGAGATCGAATCGAGCATTGTGTTTCACCGCAATGAGCTGAATGATGATCAGGATGGCCAGAACGATGATCGATGACAGACCGGTATGAATTCTTTGGCCTGTAAAACGCGTACTCCGCATGGTTTTCTCTGAGTTTGCCATGTTCAACCTCGAAGCTTCCGTGCGATCAGCACACGATGGGCCAGGAAAAGGAAAAGCCCGCTCATCGAGATAAAATAGATGATATCCTGGCTGTTCAGAACACCCTTTACGAGTGGATCGTAATGCTCGATGATCGATATATACTTGAAGACATCTGACATCACCCCGCCATCGGATCCACCTCCCGTCCATCCGATAATCCACATCACCAGGTTGATACCGAATGCAAAGAGTGCCGCGATGATCTGATTTTCAGTCATCGAAGAGGTAAACACTCCGATCGAGAGGAAGACAGCTCCCATGAGGAAAAATCCCAGATATGCGGTCAGGAATGGTCCGATCTCGGGATTGCCCGTTAAGTAAAGAAAGATTGGATAACAGGATGTGAGCAGAGTCATGATGACAAGGAATGTCAGACAAGCGAGAAATTTGCCCAGGATGATCTCAGTGTCCCTGATCGGATACGACATGAGTAGTTCGATAGTACCGGACCGCTTTTCTTCCGAGAACAGCCGCATAGTCAAAGCTGGTGACATGAAGAGCAGGATGACACAGATATTGTCGAACAGCGGTCGGATGAAATCCTCGGCCAGAATCAGCTGCCCGAATCTCGGGTTCTGGAGACTCATCGCTGAGGCCTGCGCGTAGAAAACGACATTTGAGTAAAAAATCATACCGGTCACGATCATGAACACGGCCATCACGATATAGGCGATGGGGGAGATGAAATATGATCCGAGTTCGCGGTTATATATGGTGATCAATCGGTTCATTCCGCAACTCCTTCCGGTTCACGCGTGACGAGCTGGATGAAGATATCTTCGAGTGTCATAATCTCACTTGAAAGCTCGAACAATTCCCAACCCTTTTGTACGATCCGGGTCGCGATCTGCGGCCGTAAATCAACATCCGCCGATGATTCGATTCGAACTCCGATCCGATTTCCGGCCTCTGTCCCCTGTACTTCACCCGGTTCACAGGTTCGGACACCGGGAAGCGATCGGCAGAGCGCCAGTAACTCTTCGCGAGGTGCTCCTGCAACGATCCGGATGACGGATTGTTTTTGGAGACTGCGATTGAGATTCGCGGGTGTATCGACTGCCACAACGCTGCCCCGGTTGATAATGATGACCCGCTCGCAGACCATCGATACCTCCGGTAGAATATGGGTCGACAAGATGATGGTACGCTCGCCACCGAGTTCGCGAATAAGATTCCGGATTTCAATGATCTGTTTGGGATCGAGTCCTTCGGTCGGCTCGTCCAGGACAAGAACCTGCGGATTCGCCGTCAACGCCTGAGCGATCCCGACACGTTGCCGGTACCCCTTCGACAGCTTTCCGATCAAACGATTCTGGACGGATGTCAGGCCGCAGCGGGCGATCGTCTCGGTGAGGTGTGCCTCCCGTTTCGCCCGTGAGACGCCCTTGAGACGGGCGATGAATCTGAGATAATCTCTGACGTACATATCACGATAGAGTGGGACCGATTCAGGCAGATAGCCGGTCATTGCCCGTGCTTTGAGAGGTTGTTCGACCACATCGAATTCTCCGATGCGAACCGATCCCTGTGTGGCGGTGAGAATGCCGGTGATAATCCGCATCGCCGTTGTTTTACCAGCGCCGTTCGGGCCCAGAAAACCGAGTACTTCACCGGGTCTGACCGTAAACGACACATTGTCCAGCGCGCGGGTAACTCCGAACTGCTTGGAAACATTTCTGACTTCGATCATGCTTCAATTCTCCTCCATGAAACCGATGTCACTATTTGCCACAGCGCGACGAAATTGACAACACAGATTCGCAGAAAAACCGACGGGACCACACGCTGTCGCGCATGATCCCGGTCGATAAATGCGGTAACTGATTACTTGTCTTTATCTTTTAACGGCCGAATCGCAACGAAGATCTTCGAATTTCCGCGCTGCACATATAACACCAGACCCTCGGATGATTTTCCGGACACGATTTCGCGATAGTCCTTCAGGGACTTGATCTTCTTCTGATTGACCTCGAGAATCACATCACCGCGTCGAAGTCCCGCCCGATCCGCGCCGCTGTTCGGACTGATCTCGGTTATCACGACACCCTCGCGAGAATCAATGCCGAGTTGCCGTGCAATGTCCGGGGTAATGTCCTGAACCGTCATCCCGAGATCCACGACTTCACCTGCCGATGTTTTAATTTCGTTTAGATTTTCTGGTCGTTCACCCAGCGTCACCTCGATCGTTTTCTCTTTTCCGGCGCGGAGAATGCCGACCGATACCACCGTTCCGACGGGGGTCGACGCGACGGTAAGGGAGAGATGGGCCGAGTCCTTGATTTCAGTCTTCTCAAAACGAACCACCACATCACCGACCTCGATCCCGGCTTTTGCCGCAGGGCCTTCCGGAACCACTTCGCTGATCAATGCGCCGCGAGTGGATTCAAGACCCATGGATTGCGCAAGATTGTCGTCCAGGGTCTGAATACTCACGCCCAACCATCCGCGAGTCACAGCACCTTTTTCCTTCAGATCCGGGAGAAGAGATCGGATCATATTGATCGGAATCGCAAATCCGATTCCCGCCGACTGACCTGTACGCGAAGCGATCACCGCATTGATTCCAATGAGGTTGCCGTTGATGTCGAGGAGAGGTCCACCGGAATTGCCGGGGTTTATTGAGGCATCGGTCTGGATGAAATCCTGATAGGGAAGCTCCTGTGTCGGCATGACGTATGATCGCCCCTTTGCACTGACAACACCAACCGTCACGGTGTGACCGAAACCGAACGGATTGCCGATCGCCATGACCCAATCGCCGACTTCTAGAGAATCGGAATCTCCCATCGGTACGGCGTGCACTGGCTCTTTCGGTTCAAACTTGATCAACGCGATATCCGTCTGCGAGTCCGTTCCGACTACCTTCGCATCGTATGTCTTGCCATCCAGCGTGTTGACCTGAATCTCATCAACATCTTCAATTACATGATTGTTGGTCAGAACATAACCTTCTGAATCGATGATGACACCGGATCCTAGACTTTGGACACGCTGTTCGCTTCTCGGGCCAAAAAAATGCCGGAACGTATCGTCATCGAAAAAATCCTCGAACGGCGACCGATAACCTCGAGGCACCGATCGGGGTTTCAGTACTGTGGTCGTCGCGATGTTGACGACACACGGGCTTTCTTCCTTCGCGATCTGGCGAAACGTCCCGAAAGTGAAAGGTTGATCAACCAGGTTTCCAGCCGGAATATGCGCCTTTTCAGGCTGCTC
>CAYYMM010000026.1:0-24273 GCA_964472395.1 uncultured bacterium
CCGACCAGCACGCCTGTTCCGCCGACCAGTACACCGCCGATCCCGCCGACCAGCACAGTGGCCCCCACCAATACTCCAACCCGGACGCCCACCCGGACCCCGACCAATACGCCGGCCGCTCCGACCAGCACCCCCGTCCCGCCCACGAGCACACCGGTTGTCACCGGCAAAGTGCTTCTGGTCGACGACGATGAAGGCGGTACGCTCGAAACGTATTACACCGCCGCTCTGACCGCCAACGGCAAAGCTTATGACATCGTGACGACCTCACCATCGGTCGCCACCATGAACAACTATACAGCCGTCATCTGGTTCACTGGCGCGGATTACGATTCAACCCTTTCAGCCTCCGATCAGACCAATCTCACAACGTATCTCAACGGCGGCGGACGACTCTTCCTGACCGGTCAGGACATCGGATACGACATCCGCAGCGATTCGGGCAATTTTTACGGCAATTATCTCAAAGCCAGCTATCTCAAAGATGACACCGACAACTACACCATGACCGGCGCCGATTTCCTCGCATCCCTGAACGTCACGATTTCCGGCACCGGCGGCGCGAATAATCAGACCTATCCGTCCGGCATGAACAACAACGGCGGAACGGTTTGCTACACCTACGGCGGCACGGGCAACGGCGCGGGCGGTATTTGCTACAGCGGCGCATTTAAAATGGTCTACTTCAGCTTCGGATTCGAGGCGATCAATAGTGCGACGGCTCGGAAGGACGTCATGAATGCCGTTCTGAACTACCTGGGCGGTACTGCTGGTCCGACCAACACGCCGGCGCCTCCGACCGCGACTCCGACACGTACACCGACTCCCGTTCCGACCGGATCGAAGACCGTTCTGATCGTCGATGACGACAAGGCAAAGACCTACGAGAGCTACTACACCGCGGCGATTCCGGCCGGATACACCTACACGGTGTTCACGGTATCGACCAATGGTCCTACCGCGGCGCAGATGGCCGGCTACAACGCAGTGGTCTGGTTCTGCGGGGACGATTACACGACGACACTGACCGCGACCGATATCTCGAATCTGACCACCTATCTCAACGGCGGCGGAAAACTCTTCATCACCGGTCAGGACATCGGGTATCAGCTCCGGACCAATACTTTTTACTTCGACTATCTCCATGCATCCTACGTCAGCGATGACACCAACATCACGGCTCTGACGGGTGTCAGCGGCGGTGTGATGGGCGGTATCTCCGTGACGATTTCGGGAACCGGCGGCGCGAACAACCAGAATTATCCCTCCAGTATCACGGCTGCCAACGAATCGACCTCGATCTTCACCTATACCGGTGGTGCGATCGGCGGTGTGTCCTACGCGGGCACACACAAACTGGTCTATCTGAGTTTCGGCTTTGAAGGGATCAACACGGCTGCTGCGCGTTCCTCGGTGATGAATGCGGCTCTGAATTTCCTGACCAACTGATCATCTTTTCGACCTGTGTGTTCAAAGGCGCCTCCGGGCGCCTTTTTTTCATGGTTAATCTCGGGTTTGAAAATGATCGTCCGCTTTGCTATCGTTTTCGATCATCAGACTGATCGAGACGCGGAGGACAGGGATATGCATCTCACAGTATTGCCGCTCAGTGCATCGACTCGGGACGATTTTTTTGTTGTTCACAGCAACGACCACGGTGCGGGCTGGTGCTTCTGCATTGCATGGTGGTTGCCGGACTGGGACGGCTGGGGTGACCGTTCGGCGGATGAAAATCGGGCGATGCGCGAATCCATGCTGGATTCGGGCCTCTATGATGGGTTCATCCTGTATGCCGACAATCAGCCTGCGGGCTGGTGCCAATGCGCGCCCCGGGATCAATTCAGCAAGTTATGCCGCAATTACAAACTCGAACAGGATCCCGACATATGGGCGATCACGTGCATGTTCATCATCCCGTCATTCCGGAAGCACGGTCTGGCGCACTCGTTTCTGGATCTGATACTGAAGGAATTGAAAAAGCAACAAGTTCGGCGAATCCAGGCGTTTCCGCGTTCCGGTGAGGATCTCCCGGACAGTGATATCTGGACCGGACCGGAAACCGTCTTCCAGAGGGCGGGGTTCACGATCGAGCGCGACCATCCCGCATTTCCGATCTACAGTCTCGATCTGACCGCGGAATAGGCCGTGTCTGAGTCTGTCTTTACTTGAACACCTCGACGTTTCCGAATTCACGATACGGGTCGAAACTCTTTAAAATGCGATGATCATCCTCGTTTAATGATTCCAGTGCAATGCGTGTGAGGAGTTCCCCGAGACCGGGTCCGAGCATGAAGCCCTGGCCGCACATGCCGGAAGCCTGGATGAAATTGGGGATGTTTCTCGATCGCCCGACCAGCGGAAACCCGTCCGGAGTGTTCGGATACTGTCCGCGCCAGGAGCGTCTGATCTTCAACACCGCCAGTCTCGGATAAAGTTGCACCATCCTCTGCGCGACTTTCGGAAAAAACCAGGACGTCGAATCATCATCGATGCCCAGTTGAGGGGGCGCCGGCGTGATGCAGAACACCACCTGGCCCTCGTTGTTCTGGTAAAAATAGTAGTTGGCTGAATCAGCGGATGGGCGCATGTCTACGACCATCGGACCGAAAAATCGCTTGACTGGCTCTGTGATCGCGCCTTCATGGTTATCCGGTGTCACCGGAGTACTTTCGCCAACCATCTCTCCGATATTTCGGGCATAGTTTCCCGCAGCATTGATCACCTGTCCGCAGTCGTACGAACCTCGATCCGTATTGACCCGTGTCACTTTTCCATTTGTAACCGTGATGGATTTTACCTGTTCGTCGAACCGGTACTCCGCACCGAGCGCACGGCTGCGGAAATAAAAGGCGCTCATGGCGAGCAGGGGCGAAGCACTGCCGTCTTCGGGTGAGTAGGTGGAGCCACGGAGTGCATCGCGTGAGATCCCCGGCACGAGTTCCGAATACTCATCCGGTGACACCCACCGGATATTCAGGCCGAATGAATGTTGGACATTCATGAGATCCTTCAGTTTTTTTTCGTCGTCCGGGTTGTAGGCCGGATAACTGTATCCATTCTGCAACCAACCGATATCGTCCCCGTGCTGTTCCTTCCAGGTTGAAAAAATGCCGATGCTGCGCTGGCAGACGCGGATCTTGCCGAAATCGGAATGCGTGGCACGGATCCCGCCGATCGCCTTCTTGTTGTTTTTCTGGCCGGGGGACGGCATGGAATCGATGACCAGGACGCGTTGTTTCTGTTCCGCGAGCGCCATCGCAGTGGGTACACCAACCGAACCGGCACCGATGATGATGACATCATATGCTTTATTCATGAGAGCCTCCTTCGTCCTTACCGGCGAACTTCCCCAGAGGGACTTCGACGAAGATGGGCCGGCGTGTTCCGCTCACGATGTCACGTGTCGGAACCCCCTCCTGTCTGAAAATCTGGCGGATCATGTTGTCGCAGTTCTTGCTTCCACATGGTCCCATGCCGGCGCGGGTGATCGCCTTGATCATATTGATATCGTGAACACCCTTCTTGACCAGAGCACGCACTTCCCCCGCCGTGACCCGCTCGCACAGACACACCATCGCATCGTCGGGCTGGATCACCGGAATGACCGGTTTCTCAACGGGTCGACTCACCTCCTCCGATTGCACGCGGAATGAGACTACCTTTTTGGCGATCGCCTTGGGAGTACGAACGCGGATCAACTGCATCCGGCTCTTCCTGAGATCCTGAACCTGGATGACGTCGAGATCACCAAGTGCGTTCCCGTCGATATCGACGGCAGGAACGCGGTCGCCTTTGGCTATTTTCTTGTTCATGATCTCGTAAGGAATCGTCACCGTCGGGTTCTCGGGATCCTTGCGGAAATCCACGAGAGTGATCGCGAGCCCCGGGCAGATCGACACACATTGCCCGCAACCCGTGCATTTCCCTTCATACTCCGGGATACCCATGATCGGATCGCCTTTGAGATGGATCGAGTCGGTCGGGCAGACGGTCGAGCACGGATTGCAGGGGATTTCCTGGATGCAATGAATCACCGGGAAAACACCGGTTTCAGCCGGGTGCACGTTCTGCGTCACGATCGCGCCAGGATGCGATTTCAGAATCGAGGCTTTGTCGTACCAGGCTTTGGGGATTTCCGATATCGGAGCACCGAGCGCTTTGGCGACATCGAGCCCCGCGATCTTGCCGTTGAACATCGCTGAGGATGCTTCGGCGATCTCGGATGCATCGCCAGCCGAAAAAACAGAAATGCCCGCAGTCTTCGCCTCACCGGTGAACTCATCGATCGACTCGAGTCCGACGGCAATCAGAATGGTGTCGCACAGGAACGTTTTCTCGGTTCCCGGAATCGGCTGGAAGGACGAGTCGATCCGCGAGATCGTGATGGATTCGACTTCGTCTCTGCCGTTGGCGGACAGAATGGAATGGGATGTGTAGATCGGGACGCCGAAGCGTTTGAGTTTGTCGGCGTGGACCTTGTACCCGCCACAATGCGGCATCGCTTCCGCGAGCCCCACGACATCGATTCCGGCCTGCAGCGCATGATAGCCCGCAATCAGACCGACATTCCCGCCGCCAATGATGAAGAGGCGGTTCGAGGAGCGCACGAGATCGCGGTTGACGAGCGTCTGGAATGCGCCGGCACCATAAATACCGGTGAGCGTATTGCCGGGGAACCGGAGAAACTTTTCGCGTGCACCGGCTGCATTGAGAATGATTTTTGGCGTGATGAGCGAGTAGACGCCGCTCCGCAGCACGCCGACCTTTTTGTCCTTGAACACGAAAAGAGTCGTGCTGTCGAGCCAGACCGTGATGTTCGGGTCCTTGTCGACCGTTTGCGCTAACTGGTCCCCGATTTCGATCCCGCGCGTGCCGGCATACGAGTCTTCGACCGAACCGAAGAATTTGTGGGTCTGCAGGACGAGCTTGCCTCCGAGTTTGTGCTTGTCGTCAATGATCAGCGTCCGGATGTTGTGCCGTCCCAGTTCGATCGCCGCGCTCAACCCCGCAGGACCGCCTCCGATGATCAGCACGTCGGTCTCCACATGCTCGACGTCGCCGATTTCGACCGGAGGAACCGAAGCGGGCATTTCAGGAAGTCCGTCGGCAGTTTCGACGATCATGTTGGGCCGGACCGGTGTCATGCAGGATTTGACCGGGATGCCGTTGGCGATGACCATGCATTTCGAGCATTGTCCATTGGCGCAGAAGATGCCCTGGGCCGAGCCGTCCCTGTGGTGGCGACTGAAGATATGGACACCGTTCGCAATCAGCGCCGACGCGATCATCTCACCCTGCTTCGCGCGGATGGGTGAACGATTCCAGTAGAACGTTATCTCCGGCCTGTCCTCGATCGGCAGGATCGGGTGTTCGATTATCCGAGATTGATTCATACCGTGGCTCCTGGGAAAAAAAGAGCGCGACATGTCGTTTGTCGCACAATGCCCATATTTAGCCCTTCCGGTGGAAAAAGTCACCCGAAAATGTAACCTCGTGCCCGATCGATCGTCTGATAAGCGATCCCGGTATTGGAAACATCCAACGGGTGGAACACTCAAACGGAAGATGGAGGATAGATTCATGGCAAATACACGTCACACGACATTCCAGGGCAACCCTTTGACGCTTCTCGGACCGGAACTCAATATTGGTCAACCTGCTCCCGACTTCACCGTTCTCGCGAACAACCTCACCCCCGTTCACCTGTCGGATTATGCCGGAAAAACCATACTTATTTCGGCTGTTCCCTCACTGGACACCGGCGTGTGCGACACCGAAACGCGACGCTTCAACCAAGAAGCAGCAGGTCTCGGCCCCGATACAGTCATTCTGACGATCAGTATGGATCTTCCATTCGCCCAGGGCCGTTGGTGTGGCGCGGCAGGTATCGACCGTGTCGTGACTCTGTCGGATCATCGGGACGCATCATTCGGAAACGCATACGGAGTTCTTATCAAGGAACTGCGATTGCTGGCCCGTGCCATTTTTGTGGTCGATAACAAGGGGATTCTCCGTTATTCCCAGTTGGTCAGAGAAATGACCCACGAACCGGATTACAATGCGGTGATCAAAGCCGTTAAAGCGCTATAGGCTGCAGAGCCTTTCTCCAACCGCCCGACACGATGGTTTTCCTCCCATCCCTCCCCGGGCGGTTTTCTTTGTACATCGTATTCTGTCGAGTCTTTCCCCGAATCGACAGCATCACCGCGCTCGACTCCGATGCCGATTCTGAAACCGAATCATCGTATGAAGGGTTTGATTTTTGCCGCGGAGCCTATTAACTTCATCGGCGACAATCTCCGAGCCCGGTGTCCTGGAGCCAGTCCGGTATGGATGCCGAGCCGATAGGGTATGACCCGAAAGAGTCTTGCCTCCCGTATTTGGAAAGGAGTCCTGCCGTTATGGATAATGCAATCTATACACTTCCGCGTCCGGAAAACGAACCCGTCCTGGCATACGCACCGGGCTCTCGCGAGCGTGAACTCCTCAAACAGGAAATCGAGCGGCAGTATACGACCGAAATCGAGATTCCCCTCATCATCGGAGGCAAAGAAGTCCGAACCGGCCGAACAATCGATGTGACCTGTCCGCATGAACACGGGCATCGCCTTGCCGTGTGTCACCTTGGTGGAGAAACCGAAGTGCGGATGGCCGTCGAGGCCTCATTGAAAGCGAAAGCCGACTGGGAAAGCATGTCGTGGTACGACCGCGCAGCCATCTTTCTTAAAATGGCCGAAATGCTCTCGGATCGCTACCGCTTCTTGATCAATGCCGCAACCATGCTGGGTCAGTCGAAAACCGCCCACCAATCCGAAATCGACGCGGTATGCGAACTGATCGATTTCTATCGCTTCAATGCGCACTACCTTCAGGAAATTTACCGCACGCAACAGGTTCACAACACAAAAGGCGTCTGGAATCGCATCGAATACCGTCCGCTGGAGGGATTCGTGTTCGCGGTGACGCCGTTCAACTTCACCGCCATCGCCGGCAACCTGCCGCTCTCCCCGGCCATCATGGGCAATGTCGTGCTCTGGAAACCGGCATCGACATCGCTTCTGTCAAACTATTACATCATGAAAATCCTCAAGGAAGCCGGCCTTCCTGACGGTGTCATCAATTTCCTCCCGGGATCCGGAAACCGTATCGGAAATCCCGCCATCGACTCGGTCGATCTCGCCGGTCTCCACTTCACCGGCTCAACTGCCGTATTCGGAAGCATGTGGCGTCGGATCGCCGATAACATCGTCCAGTATCGTTCCTATCCCAAAGTTGTCGGCGAAACCGGCGGCAAAGACTTCATCTTCGTACATGCTTCGGCTGATCCGGATGAGGTGGCCACTGCCGCGATTCGCGGAGCCTTTGAGTATCAAGGCCAAAAATGCTCGGCGGCTTCACGCATGTACGTGCCGAAATCGCTCTGGCCCGCAATCCGTGACCGGATGGTCGATGAGATCGATACGATCCGGGTCGGTGATGTCCGGGATTTCCGGAACTTCATGGGTGCCGTCATCGATCGGAAAAGCTATGAAACCACGATGCAGTACTTCGAATTGACCACAGCATCGACCGAATCCTTCGTTCTCACTGGCGGAACCGGTGACAGCGAAACAGGCTGGTTCATTCGCCCGACCGTCATCGAAACCTCCAATCCGCGCTTCGTGACCATGCAGGAAGAGATTTTCTCGCCGGTTCTGACAGTCCATCCCTACCCGGATGAGGCATTCGACGAGACACTCGGATTATGCGACGCAACATCCCCCTATGCGCTGACCGGAGCCATTTTCGCAACGGACAGGAAAGTGATCGCCCATGCGGCTTCCTCCCTGAGACACTGCGCAGGAAATTTCTACATCAACGACAAACCGACCGGTGCGGTCGTCGGTCAGCAACCATTCGGAGGCGCTCGCGGCAGCGGCACCAACGATAAAGCCGGGTCGCACCTCAACCTGCTGCGCTGGACGAGCCCCCGGGCGATCAAGGAGTCGTTCTGTCCGCCCAAGGATTATCGCTATCCATTCATGCAGGAAGCATAGTAAGATATCGGATTTACTGGCATAAAACTATCGACAGGTGATATGCTCGCTTCATGCAGACCGATTCCGGCATCTTTCGGTACATCCTTCCCTTTCTCCTCGCCTGTCTGACGATCCTTGCGATCTTCATTCATAGGGATTTCGGAATGTGCTGGGATGCTCCGGTACAGGCGCAATACGCCGGGCGGGTCATCAGTTACTACCGATCCGGTCTCGCGGATCGCACCTTGCTCGAACAGTCACCGGAATCGCTGGGATATGTCAATTATTACGGTGCGTTTTTCGATCTGATCGCCGAAGCATTTTCGAGGATGGATCCCGAGCATTCCTATGAACTGCGGAACCTGACTTCGGCGTTCTTCGGGATCATCGGTATCTGGGCGTGTGCCTCCGCGGCAGGACGTTTTGGCGGTGCTGCCGCCGGAATCCTTGCTGCGATAATGCTCACCACAACCCCGATGTTCTTCGGGCACATGTTCATCAACCCGAAGGATATTCCGTTTGCTGCGATGTATGTCCTGGCCCTGAAGTTTCTGATTGACATTCTATCCCTGGATCCTGTTTCACCGCGATCCGTCTGGGGATTCGGCATTGCATTCGGTTGCTGCGCCGGAATCCGAGCCCCGGGTGCATTCCTGCTCTTTCTGCTCGTGGCCGGTCTGATGCTTCGCCTGAGAGTGGCCCTTGGCGCATCGACCGTCGAGGGATTCCGCTGGTGGAGCCGCCGATTGACCATGCATTTGGCCGGTTCGCTGATCGCGGGGTGGTCGATCATGATCGCTGTCTGGCCCTGGGCGCAAGCCAATCCGGTTCTCCGGCCCCTTCAAGCCATCCGCTTTTTCTCGCATTTCCCCAACGGAGATCCCTGGCGGTGGCGGTTGCCAGTGTACCTGTCTGAGCAACTGCCCACCCTGCATTTGCTGCTCGTCGCCGTGGCTCTCGTTCATATCCTCCTGACGCTTCGACTCCGCACAACCATGCATCTCCGATCGCCCGGATATATCGTCATTCTTCTCGCCTGGAGTCTTCCCTTTATGCTGACTGTCGTCACCCATCCCAGACTATACAACGCGATCCGTCACCATCTGTTCATCCTGCCCCCGCTCATGATATCGATCGCGATCACCCTAACGGATCTGATCCGTCGTTCGGTGCCGAACCGATTCCGCAGACTGGTGACGCTCACTGTGCTGATCGGTGTGGCAACCCCTCCCATTGCTGCGATGATCGAGCTGCACCCTTACGAATACACGTTTTTCAACCGGCTGTCCGGAAGCCTTCCGGCGGCGGCTGTCCGCAATCGCGACATGGAATACTGGGGTGTGTCGATGAAGGAAGGTGTTGAGAAACTCGCCAGGGTCATCGCGAACGGCCATGTGAGCCGCACTCCGGGAGAGCCTGTCCGAGTTCTGCTGTCACAACCGGCCGCGTGTGCGGAGTACTGGTTCCCGAAACACTTCCGCCGCGTGCTGGACCCCGCGATTGCCGACTGTTATCTGTCGATTCTGATGTGGAATCAGCACGAACAGTTTCCCGGGGGTGAGGAGATCGTGCGGATCGAACGGGAGGGTGTGCCATTCTGCATCGTCCGAGTCATGCCGCCTCCGAGTGAGCCGTCCGAGCCGACCGATTAGGAATTTCCGCACGGTTTTCAGTACAATATGTCCGATGGATGGATGCCGTGGGTGGCATTCTGGCCAATCAGTAAACCGGATGAGGAGAATCGAGTATGGACAGACGGACCTTCCTGAAGAGTGCGATGGTGGCAGGAGCGGGTGCCGGGCTGGCACCGCTGTTGAAAATCGTTCCGATGGTTCGGGCGGCGGACGCGCCTTCATCGACGCTTGCGGTGACCGAAGGCACCGATTACGGAGCACTCACGACGCGCGTCATCGATGCGCTCGGAGGAATTTCCGGTTTCGTCAAACCGGGCCACCGCGTCGTCGTCAAACCCAACATCGGTTGGGATCGCAATCCGGATCAGGCGGCGACCACGCATCCCGATATCGTGACGTCGATCATCAAACTTGCACTCGCAGCCGGCGCATCGCAGGTTCATGTATTCGATTACACCTGTAACGAAGAACGGCGCTGCTATGTCAACAGCGGGATTCAGAAGGCCGTCGAGTCGATCGGGGATTCGAAAGTCCGCTGCGAGTTCATCGACCGGCGCAAGTTTGTGCCGATGGCGATCGAGAAAGGCAAGTCGATCAGTAAGTGGGATTTCTATAAGGATGCGATCGACGCGGATTGTTACATCAATGTACCGATCGCCAAGAACCACGGTATCTCGAAACTGACGCTCGGGATGAAAAATTGCATGGGCGTCATCGGAGGTAATCGTGGACAGATCCATTTTTCGATCGGACAGCGCCTGGCCGACCTGAATTACGTGCTCCGGCCCGAACTGACCATCATCGATGCCACGCGGATTCTGATCGACAATGGGCCTCAGGGCGGCAGTCTCGATGATGTGCGCGTGAAAAACACCGTCATAGCGTCGCGCGACATTGTGGCAGCAGACTCTTATGCGACGACGCTGTTCGGCATGAAACCCGAGGACATCGGCTCGACTGTTGCTGGCTATCAGCTCGGTCTGGGTGAAATGGATCTCAACAAGATCCGGATCGTCCGGGCATAACCCGCCTGATCATGGCAAAGCGACCACGCCGGAAACTCGGATGGCTGCGCGCGGGTGTGCAAACAGTGGCACTCCTTCTGTTTCTCGTTCTCTTCCGCCTGACCGACTATAATGGCACCGATACCCTATCCGCTGCCGTCAATTGGCTCTTCCGGCTCGATCCGCTATCCGCCCTCAGCGCCATGCTCGCGTCCCGGGTCTGGATTCCGATGATGTTCCCTGCGGTCGTGATCACCGTCGCGACGATCGTTCTGGGCCGGTTCTTCTGCGGCTGGCTCTGTCCACTCGGCACGCTGCTCGATCTGTTCCACCGTCTATTCCGGCGAAAGTCGTCCGGGGTGGTTCCGATGCAGGGAATTCCGGGTTACCTGATCCTTGCGGGCCTGCTCGCCGCCTCGCTCTTCGGCATGAACCTGACGGGTATTCTGAATCCCTTCTCAATCCTGGTGCGCGGTCTGACGCTCGGTATCGACCCGTTCTTCCATCGCTCCATGACCTCCCTCTTTACCGTGCTCTATCTCCATGCCCCGTCCTGGATCACCGTCTGGACCGAACCCCTCTACCGCATACTCAGGGACACGGTTCTACCGTTCCGACAGGTCTACTTCGCACTCGCGTTCACTTCCACTGTCCTGTTGGTTTTGGTCTTCATCCTCGAACGATTCGGCCGGCGGTACTGGTGCCGGATGATCTGTCCGGCGGGCGCGCTGTTCTCGCTTCTATCCCGGTTTTCGCTGTTGAGGGGTTCCGGAGGTGGGGCGTGTGGTGCGTGCGATGCATGCCGGTCGGTCTGCCGGACAGGGGCGATCGACGAACGCCGGGCGGTATCAAGCGAAGCTTGCGTTCTATGCATGGACTGCCTCGATGTCTGTCCCCGTGACTTCGTCCGGTTTAGTTTCCGGAAACCCCACGAGCGTCATGCGGTGGTCGATGTCCCGCGCCGGGCGTTGATAGGAGCGGCTCTGACCGGGTTGGTCGCGCCGGGGCTGATCGCGATCCGAGCGCCTGCCGGAGCGATTCTGCCCGGTCGGATCCGTCCCCCCGGTGCGCTTCCGGAAGCAGACTTTCTCGCGAGGTGCGTGCGGTGCGGGGAATGCATGAAGGTGTGTCCCGGCAATGCCCTGCATCCTGCTCTTCTGCAGGCCGGTCCCGAGGGTCTCTTCACGCCGGTCCTGCTACCGCGGGCCGGTTACTGCGAGTTCAACTGCACGCTCTGCGGACAGGTCTGCCCGACCGGTGCGATCCGGTCACTGACTCAGGAAGAAAAACACCGCACGGTGATCGGTCTGGCATGGTTCGACAAGAATCGATGTCTCCCGCACGCGCTCGGCACACCATGCATCGTCTGTGAGGAACACTGCCCGACACCGGATAAGGCGATCAAATTTCATGAAGTAGCAGTTCCCGGACAGGATGGGCTTGTCAAGCAACCATATATCGTGCCGGAGCTGTGCATCGGGTGCGGGATCTGTGAAACGAAGTGTCCGCTGCCCGGTCCCGCCGCGGTGCATGTGCAGGCAGTGGCAGATGGTATCATCAACATGGGATCATGAGGACGTAAGGACGTAAGGACGTAAGGACGTAAGGACGTAAGGACGTAAGGACGAATCGCGATTCGTCCTTTACAGTCCTTACGATCTGTAGCGCACGAGTAGCCATCGTCCTTTACAGTCCTTACGATCTGTAGCGCACGAGTAGCCATCGTCCTTTACAGTCCTTACTCTCTATCACGCATGAGTAGCCACAGGAAAAAAGGTCCCCCGAGCAACGCAGTGATGACCCCGACAGGGATCTCGGCGGGTGCTGCCAGCGTCCGAGCCAGCAGATCGCAGACCGGCAGAAAGACCGCTCCGGTCAGGATGACTGAAGGTGCCAGTCTGACATGTCCCGGGCCGACCAGCAACCGGCAGATGTGAGGCACCATCAATCCCACGAACCCAATGGGCCCGCAAGCGGCCACGACTGCCCCGACCATCAGCGATGTGGCGAAGAAGAGAATATGCCGGATGCGTTCGACGTTCACACCGCGACTCGCCGCAATATCGTCTCCGGTGCTCAGCAGATCCAGTTCGCGCATCGACAGCATTGCGACCGTTACTGCGACCAACGCGACGACCATCAATTGCCATACCAGCGTGTAACCTGGCATCGCGAGACTTCCCATGAGCCATCGCATCAGCCGGAACGTGTCCTGCACGTTCGCCGTGTAATGGATGAACATGATCAGACTCGAGAACAGAAAACTCGCGGCCACGCCCGCCAGCAGCAGTCGGGATGTCGAGAACACACCCCTCAACCGGACGACGCTGTAGACCAGACCGATCGAGGTGAGTGCGCCGAGGAATGCCGCGAGCGTCACACCGGAAAAGACTCCGGAGGACAGTTCGAAACCCGCTCGCATGAAGAGAACCGCTCCGAATGATGCGCCACTCGAGACGCCGAGCGTGTAGGGGGTGGCGAGTGGATTGCGGAACATCGCCTGGAAGATCATGCCGCTGACGGCGAGGATGATGCCGGTGCATATCCCGAGGAAAAGCCTCGGGAGGCGGATCTGCCAGAAGATCGTATGGGCCGGTGTGGTCGGATCGGATGAGAGGATATCGGCCGGGCGGATCGGGATCGAGCCGATGAAGGGCGACAGCAGCGTGAGGAGCAGAAGGCCGATGATCAGTACCGGGGCGAGAGTGCGTGGTTTCACGGGATGGGCCTCTTCGGGAAGATTCGGGGCGAGGGGTCTGTGAGGATTTCGAATGGGAGATCGAAGATGCGGTCGAGCGTTCCTGCGGAGAGCAGGCTGGCGGGCGGACCCGAAAACACGGCGTGGCCGTCTTTCAATGCCAGGATCCAGTCACAGCAGTCGAGCGCTTGATTGATGTCGTGTGTGACGCTGATCACGGTGATTCCCGAGGAGCGGTTCATGCGGCGGATCAGGTCCAGAATGCCGGCGGCCTGTCGATAATCCAGAAACGTGGTCGGCTCGTCGAGCAACACGATCGGGGCGCCCTGGGCGAGCGCTGCCGCGATGAACACCTTCTGCCGTTCGCCGCCGCTCAGAGTGTCGATCCGGCGTTGGGCAAACGACTCAAGTTCTGCCTCGGCGAGCGCACGGGCCACCGCATCGCGATCCGTCCGGGACACCGTGAAGAAGCTTCTGAGGTGCGGATAACGGGACATCATGACGAACTCGTGAACCGTGTAAGGGAAGCCTCGATCGCCGGATTGCGGGACGTAGCTGATGCATTTGGCCAGGTCGCGGCGCGAGTAGCCGGCGATCGGCCGTCCGGCGATTGCAATCGATCCGGAGAACGGTTTGTGCAGGCTTCCGATGCAGCGCAGCAAGGTTGATTTTCCGGCGCCGTTCGGGCCGATGATGGTCAGGAATCGTCCCGGTTCGAGCGACACCGAGACGTTGATCAGGATCGGTTTGGAATCGATCGAGACGGACAGATTCTGGACGAGAATGGCCGGGGAGTTCATTGCAGTGTTGACGCTAGCACAGGTGAGGGGTGAGGTGCAATCCGCGGGTATAGGGGGACGATGGAAGGTCACGAGTTGAAATGCCATTTTAAGATCCGTATCATATTTGCGGGGTAGAGGAGCCGGTGTGGGTGCGGAGGAGGAAAAGCATGAAGCGTGTGGTGATTTTGGGTCTCGGCGTATTTCTGTACATCGCGTCCTCCGCTTTCCTGCCGGATGTTCTCGCCAACACGGCGGATGTTTCCAAGATTCCAAATGGAGCTGTTTTCAGTTGCGACACCTGCCATTCGTCCGGAAATGATTTCATTGGACCGTATGCATCGGCTGGGCGGCGTTGGACTGCCGCGCTCGCTGCATTGGATTCGGATGGCGACGGTTACTCCAATGGTGTGGAACTTCAGGATCCGACCGGGTCATGGGTCCAGGGTCAGCCCGCTCCGGGGAATCCCAATCTCGTGACCAATCCAGGGGAGTCATCCAGTCATCCAGCCGGCACTCCGACTATGACGCCGACTCGGACGCCCACGCGCACACCGACCCGGACACCGACTCCGACTATCGTTCCGACCAGTACACCGACGCGGACACCGACGCTGACGGGCACTCCCACACGAACTCCCACCATCACTCCGACTCCAGTGCCTCCCAGTGCCACCCCCACGGCGGCTCCGTCCATGCCGACCAATACGCCGATTCCGTCCACATTCACCCCGACCGTTACTCCGACGCCGGCCCCTCCGACATCGACTCCGACGGATATCCAGACTCCACCTCCCGGAACTGCCACTCCTGAACCGCCGACACCGACCGAAATTCCAACGGAAACGCCTGCGATCGATACGCCGACACCGGATTCCGGGCCTTGTGCCGATCCGCGGGTCGTCGTGACGATGCCGCAGGTGCATTATGTTCCGGGTGACATCTGCGGATGCACAGCGTATGTGTGCAATCCGGGGCCGGATACGCTTATCGGCTATCCGCTCTTCGCGGTGCTCGATGCCTATGGAAGCTACTTTTTCGCTCCGGGATTCACTCCGGCGCTGGACTACTACATGCTCGATTTCACTGTCGGTCAAACCGCAGTCATCGTAATTCCGGCATTTATCTGGCCGGGCGGAGTGGGGAACGGCGATGGAGTAAGAATTTACGGAGCGCTCACGACGCCCGACATGTCGGCACTGTATGGGTCGATGGGGCAATTCCGGTTCAGTTGGTCTGAATAAGTCAGCATGTTGTCTGATCGACGATGGCACGACTTCATTTCCATGGAGGTTTTCATGCGCTTGAGTTCATTTTATTTTGTGATGTGTGTAATGATTGCAGCTCCGGCTGTTCTGGGCTATTCGCAGGATGTCGACCGGATACCGAATGGGAGTGTGTTCAGTTGTGATACATGTCATTCATCCGGAAACGATTTCATCGGACCCTATAATTCGGCCGGCCGTCAATGGACCGCTGCGCTCGCGGCATTGGATTCAGACGGGGACGGGTATTCGAACGGTGTTGAGCTTCAGGATCCGGCCGGTGTCTGGAGTCAGGGGCAGGCTGATCCCGGGGATTCCGCTCTTGTGACCAATCCGGGAGAGTCATCCAGTCATCCGTCTCCGTCAACAGCAACTCCGTCACCGACATGGACACCGGGAGAGCCGACGCCGACCTGGACGCCGGGTTCGTCCACTCCAACCCCGGAACCGACGAGCAGTGTTCCGACTCCAACTCCGGTTGCTTGCAGTGCGACGGGAGTACGGATTGTCATGCCGGCATCGTCGTTTGCTCCGGGAGACACATGTGCCTGTACCGCGTTTGTGTGTAATGGAGGTTCGACGTCGATGTCGGGGAATCCGCTGTTTGTGATTCTGGACATTGTCGGATCGTATTATTTTGCGCCGGGTTTTTCGAGTTTCGAGTATTATTCGATGACGTTTGCGCCGGGTGAAACGGAGGTGACTGTGCTTCCGGAGTTCGTCTGGCCGGCGGGAGCGGGGGTCTTCAGCGGGGCGAAGTGGTATGGGGCGTTGACGGATCCCGATATCACCGGACTGGTTGGGGATCTGGGGATGTTCGAATTCAGCTGGACAGAATAGCGATACAGCGATATTAAGGGACACCTTACTAGATTCGAGGAAATCGCCTGAGAACAATCTTCAGTTTTTAATTGGAAGTATTCAGTTTCCTGTCCGGGCTCTTCCTGTCTTGATATAGGTTCATCGCCCTCTGCATCGGAGTTGGAATTGGGGTCGGAAACAGCGTTCTATCCGAATTATGTATGGTGTCCCCTTATCTATCTATAGCGAAACTGAACACGTTCTTTCGCTTGGAACAATTACAGCGAATGGTTCGCTGAAAAGGTATTTTATGCACTCGACACAGTGCTCCGGGGATTCACCCACGACGCTCGAAGGGTGAGACCTGCTCTGGGTGACGCTGTTGACGCTCATCCTGTAACCGTGTTTGTTTTGTATGCCGAGGCGGTGACGGGAGCGCTGGCCGGATCGGGTGGGGATTGTGACCGAGAAGGACAAGTCGGTGCAACGATTACTGTGAACAATCCGGATGGACGGAATCGGAGACAGCACACTTGACAGTTCGTTCGACAAACGAAATCGATGGTCCGGGCGATCGAGGGGGGAATATGGTGCTGGGGACATCGAGAGTCGGGCTACAGGCATCGTTTCTCGATCCCGACGCCGATCGCGATCGACTATTCTCATGGCACCCCGATGTTGCTCTGAAGATTGGAAACTGTTCGACACGGATCCGGACATGTAAGAAACGTTCTGTTTTTGGAAGTTCATTGACAAAATTAGCCTTTGAGCATATATTAAATAGTAATAGCGTGACCGAGAGTATTCAAGGATTTCCGATCTTATCAGAAAAGGTAAAATACTATGGAGTCAGACAAAGGGTTAAAAAAATCAGAAAATCAGATTGACTTGATCTTCATAATAGGAAGCCTTTTCAAGCAATCCTTGCTGATTGTTATCGGGATGGTTCCAATTTCGTTGGGAGTAGCAGCGGCCATTGCTGTAACTTATGGATTAACACTATTAATTCCAAGTGATGTTTTGTTCAACGGGATCAGCGTGTTGAGTGGGAGTCTAATCCTTGCCTTTTTTAAAGATATCGGAGCCACATTCAGGAAGCTAAAAAAGATGATATCATCTCATGATGATTTCTTTTTTATCGAAATCACAATTGAGTTTTTTGCTCTATCCTTGGGTTTCTTTTTAGCTTTTTCTCCATTTCTTTTCTGTGGCACGCTTCGTGGAGACCCAGGTCCTTTGATTTTTGATATCGGACAAAAGCAAGTTATCGATGACACAATTAAGAATACCAGTGGCGATCTGCTGATACTCGATAATTTTGCCATCATGTTCCAGAGCTCTCAAGAAGGGCCGATCGCTTCATTTCTAGTGACCTTTTTAGAAGGAAAATCAAAAATTGAAGAAGATCGATTTAACTTTATTGATCAACTGATCGCGAATCTTAGTGATTGTTCGGAACATGGACAGAGAAAACTAGAACTTGAGATTGTTGGATATGCAAGTTCATCGGAGTTTTCAGATGAAAGTGAAGATAACTCTGATGTCAGAAACCTGGAGTTAGCTAACAAAAGAGCCGAAGCTGTCAAAGAGTATATCGATAACAAAGGAACAAACTCTGGTCAGATTGTTACGAAGTTGAAAAAATGGACAAGCTTTCATGCGATGGAATCAGCACGAAAATACAATGACAGATTCGATCCCGGAGATGTCTACTCGGAGAAAATGGGATACTTGAACAGGCGAGTTGAAATATCAATCTTGAGTGCTGCTCAATGTGAACCTAAGACTGAACTTTAAATAACTGCAAGTTTCGTTTTTTGAGCAAATACAGTGTCTTCATTAACGAGAAGAAAGGATAAGTCGTTATGCACACATTCAATCGTTCAAAGACTCGGATTACGGTCACATTTGAGGGACAGTGCTTCGATGATTTACCTCGTTCGGCAGTTAAAGCTGGTGCAGTTCCCTTGGATGACGCACCTCTCCGGCAGGAAATCACCGCGCTCGGATTCCAGATCGCCGATGAGTTTTTCTTGGAACCATCCCCTCACAATCAACTTCAGATGTTGGCCGGTGCCGGTTCATCGGTTGCCGGAACGGCGTTCATCGAGGCGGAACTGGGGGAGGATGAGCATGCGGTGATTCTGACCGATGACGATGGACTACTTCGGTGGCATATTCCCGCACAAGACCCAGGAAACATCCAAAGAGCCGGAGTCTCTGCCGCTCCAGGCACCAACCGCGTTCGTTTTGTCATTCCGATGGCTTCTCCATCAATGGAAACAGGTCGTGCCTCCGGACTCCTCGGGTTCGCTTGGAAAGCTGTAAAAACCTTTGTTTTGAAATGGGTGGCAAAAAAAGTCATCGATTTTGCTGTGGATAAGCTTGAATCCGGAATCGAAACGGGTCCTGTCATTCTTTCTGTCCAAGGGTCGACAGACTGTGTCCGAGACCCTGATACGTGGAAGCCAAAAATGGAGAAACCCCGGATCGATCTGCCCGGGAATCGTACTCCTCGTGTTCTTCTGTTCATACACGGTACATTCAGCAGCACGCTCGGCAGTTTCGGTGCGCTCGCGGCGATGGCGCAGGCCGATTCCGCGGCCGGAGATGGGTCCGGTTTTATTGCGGCAGCGTGCAATCAGTACGATTTGATACTGGGATTCGATCATAAAACAATCAGCGAAAGCCCCAGTGAGAACGCCGGGCAGATTCTGAGGTTTCTGAAGCAGATCCGTTGGCCTCGTCCTCCGATGATCGATACGGTCTGTTTCAGCCGGGGTGGATTGGTGTTCCGAAGCCTGATCGAACAGAAGATCCACAAGGAGAAGTTCGATGCGAGTTTTCGGAAAGCGATTTTTGTGGGATGTACGAATGCCGGAACACTGCTTGCCAACCCCGATAATTGGAATACATTAATTGATCTGTACACCAATATCGCAGCGGGTGCGACGGCAGCGATTGGCGCTGTGACGGGCGGCGCCTGGAGCATTGCGGCGCGCCAGATTCTCAAAGGCGTCAGTATCCTTCTCAAGCATATCGTTGCGTATGCTGCCACGAGCCGCAGTGCTCCCGGTATCGAGGCGATGAATCCATCGAGCTCGTTCATCACAGCGATCAACAAGGCAGAAACTCCGATCGCTTCCTATAAAGACTTGGAATACTATTTCGTGACCGGCGACTTCGAGCCAAGAACTGCATCCGGAGGTCTTCGTGAGCGCTTCAAACTCTGGCTGGCTGATGGTCTTGTCGATCGACTCATGCAAAGGGCTCCGAATGATTTGGTCGTCAATACCGGATCCATGACAAATATTGATCCTGATCGTGAGAACATCCGTGTATTGGGAAGCTTGCCTTATATGAAAACAGACGGTGTCTTTCATACCGTCTATTTCGCTCAGAAACGCACCGCACTGTTTCTTGGTGCGAGTTTGGGTATTCCGGGTTTCGATATGGCGGCTTCCCACGCATTTATGCTGATTCAGGATAATCGAAAAACCCCAAATTACACGTCAAACGTGAATGTCCTTCCGGATCGTGTCGATCTGAGGGATTGGCCGTATCAACCTCATCTCCGTCCGCTTCCTGATGAACTGGTCAATCTCGATCTCGTTCCCGAGATTCTCGATCAGGGACGAGAAGGCGCTTGCACAGGATTTGCTCTTTCCGCTGTCATCAATTATCTCCTCTCCAATCGAAGCCTCCGCCGCCGGACCAGCCCCTTCATGCTCTATGAAATGGCCCGAAAATACGACGAGTGGCCGGGTGAAGAGTATGAGGGATCTTCGGCCCGCGGTGCGATGAAGGGTTGGCTGGCGCATGGTGTTTGCGAGAGAAACCACTGGCCGGTGAGCGGAATGTACCAACTGACTCCGGATATCGCCAAAAATGCGATGAGAACACCGGGCGGTGCGTATTATCGTGTGGATCATCGGAACATCAGGGATATGCATGCGGCTCTGCTGGAAACCGGTATCCTGTTCGCGACGCTCATGGTTCACGAAGGTTGGAATGATCCGCAGATGATGACAACCCTGACGTATTTTTCGAACGGGAATAAACTCACCCGGGACATCAGAGTCATCGCACGGGTGGGCAGAGCGACCGGCGGACATGCTGTTGCGATCGTCGGATATACGAAAAACGGGTTCATCATACAGAATTCCTGGGGAGAAAGCTGGGGAAGCGGCGGTTTTGCGCTTCTGCCATACGAGGACTATCTGCTGCATGCAATGGATGTTTGGGTGGCGCAATTGGGTGTCCCGATCGAAGATAATGTCTGGAATGATGTTGTTGAATTGAGTTCGGATCGAGCAAGTACGATTGCCGGGTTATTCCGAGCCGGAAAGGGAATTCCTTTGGAGGAGATTCGACCATACATCATTGATGTTGAAAACAATGGCCGATTGTCTCGGAGTGGAAAGTATTGGACGACGGAAGCGGATCTCCAGCAACTATTCTTCAAGACCATTGCGAACCGCGTATATGGCTCGGAAGCGAAGTCCTGGAAGAAACCGAGATTGATGTTGTTTCTGCATGGGGGATTGAATTCCGAGGAAGATGCGGCGAAACGAGTTGTTGCGATACGCGATGTGTGCCTTGCCAACGAAATCTATCCGTTGCACATCATGTGGGAAACGAGTGCAAAGGAGACACTGATCCATCTGATCGAAGATATATTCTCCCAGGAGGATAAACGAGCCGGCAGTTTCCGGGAGTGGTTCGACAAGTACCGTGCCCATCTGCGGGATGCAAAAAATCGTGCGATTGAGATCTCTCTTGCCAAGCCCGGGCAGGCATTCTGGAATGAAATGAAGGAAAACGCCCGCTTGGCATCTCTTTCACCGGATGGAGCGATCCAGATCGCCTCTCGGTATGTCAGCGAATCCTTAAAACTGGCAGGTGCTCTGAAAGCGGATCAGTGGGAAATTCATGTTGTGGCTCATAGTGCCGGAAGCATCTTTTCGGCGTACGCAATCCCGACGATTCTGTCACTTGGGTTGCCCCTGAAAACCGTTCAATTCCTGGCACCTGCGATCTCGATGGATGAGTTTGCCGGCACATTGATGCCGTTGATCTATGGTGGCCGCTGTCCGCTACCGTCCATGTATATTCTGGATGATGAAACAGAAAAGAGAGATACGGTGTCCAGACTGTATGGACACTCGCTTCTGTATCTGGTCAGCAATGCTTTTGAATCTCGCAGGGAAATGCCGATCCTGGGGATGCAGAAGTTCCTGGATCCTGGCATGTATGAACCGCAAGAGCCAGAAATCAGAGCCATCCAGAACGTGTATCGATCGAATCCGAAACAACTGATTGTGTCGAATTCGCGTAACGATGGACGAAGTTCGAGCCGCACACATGGCGGGTTTGACAATGATCTGTCGACGATGAACAGCGTGCTGCGTGTGATACTGGGGTTGAAGCAAAACCAAGATCCGCCGATCATGTTCACTGCTCAGATGTTGGATTACTGATTCTCGATTCACTCTCCGTTCGCTCATCCATCTTCCGCGCCTTTTTGTCGATCTCAAGGATCCTACCCCCGGCCTCCCTTTTACCTCGGAATGGCTTCGCGGATGGACACGCGCCGATCCCATATCTCGCTCGGTGATGACACCGGTGATGACGGTCGCAGTCCCAATACATGCTTACAGCGGAACTGACCACCGAAAACTTCCCCGGCTCTGGAGTATTCCGATTCCAAAATCCGTATAATACCCGCATAACACCCTCTCTCCGGAGGTTTCCATGATGCGCTTTTTGCTTGTCCTGATCGCTCTCATCGTTTATCCATCAGTCGCCTGGACTGTCGAGTACCATGTTGCCCCCGACGGCCTCGATTCCAACCCCGGTACCGTCGCACTGCCCTTCCAGACCATTCAGCGCGGCGCCGATGCGGCATTCGCCGGTGATACCATTACGGTTCACGAAGGCGTTTACCCCGAATCGGTCCGATTCACGCATCCCGGCACCTCCACACTTCCGATCCGATGCCTTGCCGAAGGCACGGTCACAGTAGATGCCTCAGGTCACGACTGGGGTCTCTTCGTCGACGGCTACGAGGATAACGACGCACAGCATATTATCCTGTGGAACTTCAGAGTCTTCGGCGCAACCCGCGGAGGTATCCGCGTGTCCTGGGCCGATTTCGTGCGAATCGATAACTGCGTGTGCTACGACAACGGCCGCTGGGGCATTTTCACGGATTACTCGAACGACCTCAGTCTCCGGCACAACACCTGCTACAACAGCCAGGAAGAGCACGGAATCTATGTGTCAAACTCCGGTGACCGTCCGTACCTTTGGGGCAATCTCTGCTTCAATAACAACGCCAGCGGTATTCAGATCAACGCCGATCCGCAGATGGAGGGCGACGGGATCACCTCCAACGCGCTGATCGATAGCAATATCTGCTATGGCAACGGAGCCGCCGGCGGCGCCGCGATCAACCTGGCGTCCGTCCGCGACTCGGTCATCCAAAACAACCTCCTCCACGGGAATCTCGCAGGAGGCATCGCCGCATGGGGTGACGGAAACGGCCCGGACTGGGGCTGCAAGAACAATGTCTTCGTGAACAATACCATTTACTTCGTACCCGGTGAAGGCCGTTGGTGCATCAGCCTGAAAGAAGGCAGCACGAACTGCGCGATATATAACAACCTGCTGTTCGGGGGGGCGCGAGGCGCATTCGAGTTTTCCACCGAGTCCGAATCCGGTCTGGCAATGGACTACAACATTCTGTACGCGGAAGACGGCATTGTCGCAACCGAAGAAGACACGTCGTATTTCTCATTTTCCGAATGGCAGGCGCGAGGCTACGATGCGCATTCAAAGACCACTGCCGCTTCCGCCGTGACACTCGACCTGCCTGCCTCGGATTTTCGTCTCAAAGCCGGTTCCCCGGCGATCGATTGCGGATTCGATGACGGAATGACGGTTCCTTCGACGGATATCGGAGGCCATTCGCGAACGGACGATCCCGATACACCCAACACGGGATCCGGTTCCGGCATCGTGGACATGGGTTGCTACGAATATGTTCGGGGCGGTCCCGGCCCGACTCCCTCGCCGACTGCGACTGTTCCACCCGCGCTGACGATCACGCTCGACATGGGCGCCGACCATTTCGGCAGCGGCGATCCGTGTCGTCTCAACGCGCTGTTTCATTATGCCGGTGAGCCTCGATCGGCGGACTTCTACGTCGTGCTCGAGGTGCTCGGCGCATATTGGTTCTATCCCGGCTGGATTCCCTCATGGGAGGGGATCGATTGGGCCTCGATCGAGTTATCCGGAGGTCCGGATTGGACGGTTGAGGTGATTCCCGAGTTCACGATGCCGGAGGTTTCAGCAGCGGGACCGTTCTTCTTTTACGCGGCCTGTTTCGCCCCGGGGGAACTCACGGTCGACGCGCTTCTGAGCAACGTCGCGGGAGTTGAATTCCACTTGCAGTAAGCCCTGTCCAGCGTGACACTTCGACTGGCTCAGGGTCCGAGGAATTGCTGGCTGATCGGTTTGCCGAACCCGTTCCCAGAGCCTGTCGAAGGGAGCTGTTGACAGGAACCGACGAACGACGAGCAACAGGAACCTGTTATCGGACACTTCGACTGGCTCAGTGTCCTGGGAATTACTGGCTGATCGGTTTGCCGAACCCGCTCCCAGAGCCTGTCGAAGGGAGCTGTTGGCAGGAACCGACGAACGACGAGCAGCAGGATCCTGCTATTGGACACTTCGACTGGCTCAGTGTCCGAGGAATTGCAGGCTGATCGGTTTGCCGAACCCGCTCCCAGAGCCTGTCGAAGGGAGCTGTTGACAGGAATCGACGAACGACGAGCAACAGGAACCTGTTATCGGACACTTCGACTGGCTCAGTGTCCTGGGAATTACTGGCTGATCGGTTTGCCGAACCCGCTCCCAGAGCCTGTCGAAGGGAGCTGTTGGCAGGAACCGACGAACGACGAGCAGCAGGATCCTGCTATTGGACACTTCGACTGGCTCAGTGTCCGAGGAATTGCAGGCTGATCGGTTTGCCGAACCCGCTCCCAGAGCCTGTCGAAGGGAGCTGTTGGCA
>CAYYMM010000026.1:24373-39017 GCA_964472395.1 uncultured bacterium
ACGAACGACGAGCAACAGGAACCTGTTATCGGACACTTCGACTGGCTCAGTGTCCGGGGCGCTTCGCTTGAGACGGGCACTTAGTGTCCTGATTTTTCCATCCCTTGTTCCACCAATCTGCCGGTTTTCTCGGCGATCCGGAATACGACAATGATCAATTCACACCACATGCGGACTAAAATGGCATAAAGAAGAAAAACAAGAGGCGACAGGATCAACGCGGGAAGGCCTTTGAAGAAACCAGCTGTAAATCCTGCAACGATGATTCCCAGAGTTCCCAGAATGGCGAAGAGAATTCCGATTAAGAATAGAGATTTGATGACGACAGGAAACCCGCATCCTACAACCCCGACACGATCATATCGTCGGGATGTTCCACGTGGAACGTGATCGTCAGGTCGCTCTTTTCGTTGGGAGACAGCGTCTGCTTCCACTCGAACAGGCCCTCGGAATCGATCTCCCCCGCCTTCGGCTTCGTCGATACATCAAACACACTCACCCTGCTGTCTCGACTCACCGGGATCTGCTCGTGGACGACCACCTCCACTGCTTTCTTCAGGTGACTCGTGAGCGTGTTCCTGTATTCGTACGTCCAGCGCGCCTTGCCACCAAACAGGCCGCCCGGTGATCGATCAGCTTGCACGGTCGTCCGCTCGAGCTCAATCCGAGACTCCGCCCCCAGCGGAATGTCGAACGATTCGCTCACGGCAATCTGCTTGATCGGCACGACGCCGACAAACTCGTTTCCATGGAACGCCCGGACCTGACCGGCTAGGAATGGCGTGTCGGTTTCATTCGTCACCTCGGCGGTCATGTAGACGAATTCCGAGAGTCTCGGTGTCGCATGATACTCATACGAGGCTTTGAAGGAATGCACCGCCACGGTCACCTGCTTGGTCGCCTTGCCGCTCGGCACGGTCGTCTTCCCGGGGATCGCAAACTGAACGGCCATGCCCGAATCGACCACCACGGCCTGGATCGGAGCTGCCGGAGCCGCTTCATCGCGTCCACGGGACTCCTCCAGGGAGGATGTCTCTAGCGCATCGGCCATTTTCGCCTGCGGTGCCGCCGCGTATCCCATTCCCTTGTCGCGCCGAGGCTGCGGTTGATACGGATTCAGTATCCAGGGAGTCAGTTCCGGTGCGCCTGCACCGAGGGACGGCCGGGCGGTGGACAGCGACAACTCGACGTTTTCCCAGGCTTGCCCGGTCGATTGCTGCACGATCGCACCGTAAGTCCAGTCGATCTGTTCGGTTGAGGGGTTGAAACGGGCTTCATAAACCGGCGACCAGGTCGCGCCGGGGACGATATAGTCGAGTTCAAGCGAGGCGCGTCCACCCTGAGCGGCTTCGATCTGAACAACGGCGTTGCGGAGGGCGTTGACCGAGCCGCCTTTGAGCTGCGCGAGATCATTCTGGAGTTTCTGAAGGTCTTTCTCGACACGCACCTTATCGATCCCCGCCTGACGCTCGGCGGCCAGGCTGTCCGACAGACCCTTGAAGGCATAATCGGCCGCGGCCTTGTAGTCCGCGACCGTGACCTTTCCTCCGGATAGTTCATTCTGCGAACTGTCGATCACTTTCACCTTGAGCGATTTGAAGAATTCCTGTTCGGCAACAGCAACCGTCGCGCGCGCGGCGATTTCAGCCAGATCCACGCTTTTTCCCTCGATGGCTGTCTCGATGCGCCGGATTTCCTCGTTCTGAGATTCATTGAAAAATTCCTGTGCGAGTTCCACGGCGCCGATTTTCATTCCTGAGGGGCCTTCGCCGCGCACTTTGAGCGACTGGACATCGAGATTCATCGGCAGACCGGTGAACGCGACCGCGTTGGGGCCCGGATCGAGTTGCACACTGAGTGTTTGCGTGACGGAGGCACGGTCGGGGTAGACGACGACCCGTGCGATCGTGCCGGTCGAGGCGGTCAGGGCAGGGGATATCGCACACAGAAAAACGAGGGTAATCGGAAGAAAGCGTGTCATGATGGAACCTCCTATACGTGCATTAAAACCAATTTGCGGACAGACCGCAAACGATCTGCCGACAAGATAAACGGCTGAGCGGAAAAAAAGATTCAATAACAGTAAGCGGTTCTAGCGGCAGGCCTCCGTGCCTGCCGGCAAGGAAGCGGGTCTGTACTCCAATACGGCCTCCGTGCCTGCCGGCAAGGAAGCGGGTCTGTACTCCAATACGGTCTCCGTGCCTGCCGGCAAGGAAGCGGGTCTGTGCTCCAATACGGTCTCCGTGCCTGCCGGCAGGTGTTGACTAAGCACGTCATTCCCGTGAAGGAGGGAAAACAGTGTGCAGAATGGGCGATCACAAGGATCGCCCATACACGAGTTGCTTGCGTTGATGCGGTGAAACCGGCAGGCGCGGAGGCCGTATGAGATCCAGCTTTGTATTTGCCGGCAGGCGCGGAGGCCGTATGAGATCCAGCTTTGTGTTTGCCGGCAGGCGCGGAGGCCTGCCGATATATCTACAGTTTTCCGAGTTCGCCCAAGGCGCCGGCAATCCGCTTGACACCTGTCCGGATGTTCTCCATCGAGGTCGCGAAGGATAACCGGATGTTGTCGGATGCGCCGAATCCCTCGCCTGGAACGGTCGCCACGTTCGCCTTCTCGAGCAGATAATCCGCCAGATCAAACGCCGTCCGGATCGTGTACTTCCCATCCGATGTGTTGAAATAGCTCCGGACATTGGGAAACAGATAGAAGGCTCCCTGAGGTTTTCCGCAGCGGACTCCCGGTATTCGATTCAACTCGGCCAGCAGAAAATCCCGCCGTTCCTGAAACTCACCCGTTCTCCGCACTACCTCGGTCTGCTCGCCCGCATACGCCGCCAGCGCGGCCATCTGCGAAACCGAACAGGGATTCGATGTCAGATGATCCTGGATGCTCTTCATCGCCCCGATGATCTTCTGCGGTCCGAGCGCAAAGCCGATCCGCCAGCCCGTCATCGAATACGCCTTCGATACCCCGTCGATCGTCACGGTCCGCTCGGCAATCTCGGAACTCAACGACGCAATCCGCGTGAACCGGAACCCGTCGTAAATGATCTTCGAGTAAATTTCATCGGCGATCACAATCAGATTCCCTCGCACCGCAACATCCATGATCGCCCGTAACTGATCCTCGGAATACACCATCCCGGTCGGATTCGACGGGCTGTTGATGATCAGCACGCGGGTCCGCGGCGTGATCTTTGCCTTGATCTGCGCCGGCGTCACCAGAAAATTGTCCGCCTCACGGGTCTCAATCAGCACCGGGATGCCGCCGACCAGCTTGACCTGTTCGGGATAGGAAACCCAGTAAGGTGAGGGGATCAGCACTTCTTCGCCGTCGTTGACCAGCGCGGCGAGTGCCAGAAAGATGCTGGCCTTGGCACCGGGACTCACGATCAACTGGTTCGGCCGATAATCCAGAGATTCATCCGACAGCAATCGCGAGAGGATCGCTTCCTTGAGTTCCGGAGCGCCGTCGGACTGGGTGTAGCGTGTGAAATTATCGTCTATCGCCTTCTTTCCCGCCGCCTTGACATGATCCATGGTCGGAAAATCCGGTTCGCCCACACTGAAGTCGATCACCGGAAGTCCCTGTTTCTTCATCTGTTTCGCCTTGGCGGATATTTTCAATGTCAATGACGCTTCCAGAATGCTCACCCGTTTCGATAACATCGCAGATCTCCTGTCCTGGAGCCCGTTCGCCCCGGTTTTCGTGATTAACCCCCGACAGGCGGCTGCATCTGCCGCCACTCGCCGTCCACCTTATGATAAATCCCTTTCACCTGAATCGCACGATCCGAAACCAGATCCATGAAAAACGGAATATCCTCGATCTTCAGCCGGATCGCCACCCCGCAATCGCTCCCGAGTTCCCTCGGCTTGACGATCGCGCGGTACGTCAGCTTGGCCCTCTCCAGAATATCTTCCGCACGCAACGAATCATGCACACTTTCAAACAAAACCACCGCCATTGCCTCCGACGTGTTCATGCCCGCAACCGCTCCACCGCAGATTCCAGTGTCCGGCCGAGCATCTCGATGTGCTCGGAAGGTGTCAGAAAGCCAGCCGAAATGCGGACCGCGCCCAGCGGATATGTCCCGATCGTCCGATGCGCCCATGGCGCGCAATGTAATCCGGTCCGGGTCATGACTCCGAGTTCATCCAGGAGGTTACCCAGCATCGCGGGATCCTGCCCGGGACACCGGATCGGAAACACCGGAAGCCGATTCCCGGATGAGGCCGGCCCCGCAATCTCAAGGCCCCCGATCATCGAAAGACGGTCCTGCATCGTTTTCGCAAGTCTGATTTCTGCATCGAAAATCGTCTGAATCCCGGTTTCCAGGATAAACCGGACCGCGGCACCCAACCCGATCAACCCATGAAAATTCAGCGTTCCCGCTTCGAACCGTTCCGGGAGAACCTCCGGCATGGTCTCGCGATCCGACGCCGACCCGGTTCCACCATAAATCAATGGATCGATGTTGATCCCGGGGGAGAGATAACAGATACCCGTACCCGATGGGCCGAGTAGATTTTTGTGGCCCGAACAGGCCAGCACATCGATCCGATCCCGTTCCACATCGATCGGAATCACGCCGGCGCTCTGTGAGGCATCCACCATGAAGAGGCAGTCGTGTTCGCGTGCGATCCGTCCGACTTCCGCGATCTCATTCCATGCACCGCATACATTCGATGCGTGGTTCATCACGATCAGCCGGGCAGGGCGATCAAGTGCCCGCGCGAGGTCGGATGGATCGATGAACCCCTCATCCGATCCCCGAACGATTTCGACGGCAATCCCACGGGTCTCACGCAGGCGCGCCAATGGCCGCACCACGGCGTTGTGCTCCATCGATGTCGTGATCACCCGGTCGCCTTCGCGGAGGAGTCCGAAAAGCGCCAGATTGATCGCCGATGTTGCGTTGAGGGTGAACACGATCCGAGCGGATTGACGGATGCCGAACAGCGCGGCGATCGCTTCCCGCGTACGAAACAATTCGCGTTCGACGGCTCGCCCCGGCGACCGGAAGGGATTGCCCATGAGCGACGACAGGGCGGCGGTCACCGATTCGATGACCGGAGGCGGTTTGGGAAACGAGGTCGCCGCGGAGTCGAAATAAAGCGTCATGTCGTTGTCCGGGTCGCTTCCGGTGTCGGCTCGATGTAAACGACGTTGGGATCCTGATTCATTTCGGCCTTGCGGAGTTCCGATCGGACGAACAGGAACGCCACGAAGGCCGAGATCAGGAAGACCGCTGTCAGAAGAACGAATTCGGGTCCCCTTCGGCGGGACGCCTTTTCCACGTTGTGTTCCGTTGTCGATGCCGGTTGAGTCACAGGTACACCTCCTGAATTCCGGATTCTAACCCCGGATGAGGCTCGCCTGCAATCCCGCACTTCCCTCTTACGGAGCGAAACCGAATTCGCACATGCCCAGCCCCGCCGTGCCTCCGATCAGTTCGCCGGTCACGGGATCGATCAACCCACCGAGGAACCGGATCGCATGCAACTCGCTGGAGCCGGTGTCCGGCCAGGCGAAATCCGGCAGGATCTGCACACAGGACTCGCCGGAGGGGAGATCGACGAGATTGAAGTCGAGATCCGAGGTCCAGTTGTCCCAGAACCAGTATACACCGGCGATCTCGAGTGCCACCACCAGCGGGACGCCGGTGCGTGCCTCACCCGAATTCATCAAGTATGCGCGCAACCCGCACATGTCGCCGGGATGGAAGAGCGTCTTCGGCATTTCCAGAACGATTCCATCCGTGGCTGTTGTGTCCGACCGGCGCTCAGGGATCGTGAGCATCTGATTGATCGGCGGATTGAGAACGGTCAGGGAGGCATGCGACTGATTGGGCCAGTTCACGGTGATGGAATCGATCGTCGCGGCCTGGGCCAGTCCGAAATGCAGGATGAAGGGCATTTGAGGTGAAAAATGGCCGTCGCCGGCCTGCACGACCCGTGTGTATGTCATCTCGCCGGCCCGCACCTGCACCCGCGCTCCGATCGCGGAACGGTTGCTTTTTCCGGGGGTTCCGGCGCCTTCGAGACGGACCGAAACCCAGTTATTCAGATTGCCGATATCGTTCCGATACAACCCGATGTTTTCCGTGCCGATGAAGCCGAAAATCAGATCTTCATCGCCGTCGAGGTCGAAATCGAAGACTGAAGCGTTGTGGGTTGAGAGATTCAGATCGTTGATCCCGCTAAGTCCCGCCGTCTGAGTAATCACGCTGAAGGTGTGATCCGCGGCATGCTCGAAGAGATAAATCCGGTTGTTGTCATAACCGTTCTCCGTCAGGATGAAGTCCGGCAGGCCGTTGTTGTCGAAGTCGATCCAACTGCCGTAATGATCGCCATGATGCATCCCGGCCGGATCGTCCGTGCGCGATACATGATCGAATGCCCAGGTGAAAACATCGTTGTCGTTGATAAGCGGGCACGAAAACACTTTCTTCGCGCCATGCACCATGATTTCCCAGAAATCCATGTCGCCGTCGTTGTCGAAATCGCGCGGCATCGAGCCCCACGAACACTTGTTCTGCCGATCGCCGGTATCCGGTCCGGGTCCGATATACAGTCCATATTGAGAGGTTTCATGAATTTCCGTGAATGTCCCGTCCCCATTGTTGTGGTAATGCGTGGACGCATCCCGGCAGTAGTTGCCGGCAAACAGGTCCGGCCACCCGTCCCCGTCGGTATCCGCCACCGACACCCCGTAGGTCGGCTGGAGCACATCGATACCCGCCGTCGCAGTCACTTCCGTGAAACTGCCGTCTCCATTGCCGCGATACAGTAGATCCTGCGACTTGATGTCCGCCGCATAATCGCGGAACCAGTTGCCGACCCACAGATCCAGGATGCCGTCGAGATCATAATCGACGAAGGCGGCAGAAGAGGTGTTGCATAAACCCGCCGCGTCAAAGGAACGATGTTCACTGAGCGTGAAATGACCCGCACCGTCATTGAGCAGCAGTTCGTTTCGGTCACCATTGTCGGTGTAGCTCTCGAGGCGGTGGAAATACATACCCGCGAAGTAATCCAGATCCCCGTCGTTGTCGACATCCCCGAACAGCGCCAGGTCGGAATGCCGTCCCGCGTCCGTCTGACTCCGGTTTGCCCAGATGCCGCTGTCCTCCGTGACCTCGACGAACTTCCGCGAAAACGGATCGTTCGGATCATCACCCTGCACATTCAGGAAGAGGTGCTGCTTCTTGAGCACATCCGCCGTTTCATCCATCGTTCCGTGCAGCAGGAGATCGGGATACAGGTCGCCGTTGACATCCGCGATCGATATCCGGAATGAGGGTGCTCCGGTCAATCCGGCCGATTCCGTCACGTCCGTGAAATACGGTTCCGGGAGCGCCCATGCCGACGATGCGGCGAACAGCGCGACTAACAACATCGGAATCGCGAGACCCACCGTTCCGAATCCACTGAAAAGATTACTCCGATGCCTTTTCGCTCGCGTTTCTACCACCTGCGTTCTCACGGTCCGTTCCTCCTTTGATTCGATGTAATTCCCCGGCGTCCCAGATCCAGTACGCCAATCGGTCCGGTGTCACCCGGATCGCTTCAAAGATGTTGGTGATGCATATATCACCTTCTTGAGGAAATTCATACTTCCAGATGTTTTTTTCCAGAACCAATCGCACATTTTCGGGGAAAAAAAGCCTCACGATCGCATCATGGTGCCAGGTGTCGGTGAACGTCGAGATCGACCGGCCGGGCGGATCGTCGTATTTCAGGATGACGACGGTTCCCGGTTGGAGATCCATGGCGGCGTCTGCCAGTGCCGGAATCAGCGTCTTCTGATCCCGCCAGGCTTCGACATAATCCATCCGGACCTGATGCGTGCGGGTCAGGAGCGCAGCCAGGACAATCGAGACCGTCAGTGCGAGGCGCAGGTTTTTCAGATCGGTCCCGTTCGATGCGCGCCATAATCCGGATACGATCATAATTACGGCGGCGGTCCAGGCTGCGAACGACAGATTGCCGGGATAGTTCAGCCGTGTCCCGCCTCCCGGCGCAAACCCCGTCCAGTCAAAGATCCCGGTCCAGTAGGTGCAGATCCAGGCGGCCGCCCCGAGCCTCAGGAGAACAGGTATGTCGGAGTACGAACAGGGACGCGCATCCCGGGCAGCCGGGGTGGGACCCCTCACCCCGGAAAAGGCGGCGAGCATCGAAACGAGCGTCGTCAGCCAGGCGCCAAAGATGAGGGGATGCTGACGGATCGCGTCGACGCAGAAACGGATGGATGCGACGAGAATCACGTAGAGCGCGACGATGTAGTTCAGCGCAAACCGTCTCAGGACGCCGGATGCCGCATCCCGATCCATCAGCCGAATCATGCGCGGATCCGGACTGATCGCGGGGAAAAGCACGAATCGCCACAGGAAGTAGCCCGATGCGATGATGCTGAACGATACGATCAGACGTACGATTCGCGTCCGGGCCGGGATCCTCGGGAGGGGGAGTGCGGCGGCGATGCCGAGCCAGACCAGGAGGCCTTCGTTGAAGCCGGCCGATATCAGGATGAGGAGGGGGGCCGCGGGCCAGATGCGGGTGTCGAGCAACAGGAGTGCGGCGCAGGCGAGGAGAAAGGCGATCCGCCAATGAAAGGTGGCCAGCCAGAGTTGCGTGGTGTCGAGGGGGGCCAGGAGAAAGAGGACCGAGACGAGCAGGGCGGTAGGCGGGGTGAGGGAACGCGCGAGCAGGAGGTAGAGGAGGAAGGCGGAGAGCGCTTCGAGGGTGAGTTGCAGGATATAGGCGGAGGGAAAACCGAAAGAACGGATCAGGAACGCGATCAGGCCGTGCTCGATGCAACGAAGCGGGCGCGGATCGGTTGGGTCGAAGAAGAGCGTGTGCACGGCGCTGGAAAAGTCGGCGTCCGTTGCCTGTGAGGTATGTTCGGCGAAGACCCAGTCATCCGCGTAGAATCCGTAGTCGCGGATCGACAGGCCGTAGGCGAGCGCATGCAGAACAATCAGGAGCAGAAAAACCGCACCGCGCCGCTGTATCAGGGACCGTAACTCCATTCGACGTCCGCCATCGCCCCCAGTATCCCCGAACCGTCCTCGGAAACCATCGCGCCATACATGTGCAATCCCTGAACCGACTGCGACCCCGTGTCGGGCCACTCGAACCAGGGCACGACGATGATTTCCGTGGAGCCGGTCCCGACGGGGCGGGGATCCCAGTCCGCTTCGGCGCACGGCTGAGCCGGACACTCGATCCAGGACGGCCAGAACCAATACCCATCATGCACCCGAAGCACGAAAAAGACCAGCACGTTCCCGATCGGGTCTCCGGGATTGTCCAGATATCCCCGAACCTGAAAATCCCCGCCCGGACGGACGAAGGTCGGCATGTCGATCCGGACTCCGAGATCGAACGAGGGGGTGGGTGTCGGCGTCTGAACCGGAGGATTACCGTTGGCGGTCGTCACGGTCATGGTCGCGGTCGATATGTTGGCGTTCGTGTCCACCGCGGTGACCTCGATCACATATCGGCCGTCCGGAAGCTCCGCGGTATGCCAGGCTTCGGTCAGATCCGATGCGTCATAGACATCGTCGCCGTTTGAATTGGTCAGAATATAGTAAAAGACGCGCGCGTCGTAGTCGAACCAGGTCTGGCAGGTCGTGTCCTGCTTATAAAGAAGATCGACCAGGAACGAACTGACTGAGCCGCTCTGATAGGTGTCGAGTTCCATGTCGAAGCGGACCGCAAGCCGATTGTCGACCACCGGAGCAGCCGGATTGCCTTCCTGATAAATCGAATACCACAGTTCCTGAACGGCCGATTCGTAGTGCGTGAGCACGCGATCGAAGGCCGATACGATGATATCGACATCGCCGGTCAGCGCATCGGGAGCCTGATAGGTGTTGCTCTGGTTGTTGCAGAAGGCGAACAGCGAACCGGGCCGGGCCTCGAGAAAACTCGGCGGTTCGGATTCGGTGCGGTTGCGGATGAGCAGGTGAGGGTTGCGTGTGTTCTTCCAGCTTCCCGTCCAGGTGCTTCCGGCGGCCTGAATGCGGGCGAAATGGAGATGATGGAAATCGGTGACCCACTCGACGATATTGCCCAGATGCTGCCCGGTGGTGACAGCATCGCCGACCTGGACCGTAATGGATCCCTCGACCAGATGTGCGTAGAGATACCCGTCGCTCGTGCCGGACGTGTCCTCGTCCGCGACCGCCACGCGCCAGTGAAGATCGCCTGAGGTCGTCAGAATCGCCTTCACGACACCATCCCGAACGGCATAAACAGGGGTGCCGTGCGGGACCAGGATGTCGATCCCGGGGTGCATGTAGGGATTGTAAGGGTCGAATCCCTGATACGCGCCGTAGGAGTTACCCACGACATGCTGCTCATCCGGCGTGAACGGCCAGGGGATTTCGTCGTCCCGACCCGCCCCGTCCCCATGGTCGATCGGCTCCACGTCGCCGTGAATCCACGAAACACACTGCGTACCGCGATAGATCCCGATCGTTCCCCGGCTCACGCCGTCTCGTCGGCATCGACTGCCCACCACAAGGTCTCCATCCACGGCAAAGAGATCCGTGAACTCCGCACCCGGTGAGGCCGGAATCGAGGTCATCGAGTCGCCGGTCAGCCCGATCCGCAGGATCCGATCCGCTCCCATGATCCACAGCACGCGATCCGTTTCGCTGAACGCCATGTCGCGCGGAACGGCGTCCAGATGCCGGGACAGACATCGTCCCGATCGGTCAATCAGCTCAAGTCGGATCCCGTTCGATCCGTCGAGTCCCGCAACGAAGCCTCCGCAACCGGCCGCGGCCATGGAATACACCGGCAACTTCCGGAGGGTCAGCGCATCGAGATCGATCACGTCGGTTCCGGAGTCGTGCAGCATGAGGAGTTCCCGCTGATCCGACGAAAACGCCGGGGAATGCAGCCCGATCCGTTCGACCGAATGGGCGCGGCCGTCCGGTAAAAAGATCGTGAGGCGCGCGGGGATCGCATCCGTGTCGGGACGCTCGATTGCGACGAGCACGCCAGTATCCGTGATGAGAAACCCATTACCGCGCAGGCCATCCCATGTACGGGCCGGTCCGTTTTCGACGCGCATGGTCACGCGGTTGAGGGGGATGTCGGATGGGCCCGGGATCGGGTTGATATCGAGACGGCAGAGGCCTTCGGGGGAAAGGATCCGGAAAGGTGACGGGTGGGTGACGATGCGGCCCTGGGGGGTGACGATGAGATGACCTGTCGATGGGGATGCAAGGGCGCTCGGGATGAGCAGAGCGGCGATCAGGGTGATCGTGATGACGCAAGGGTGTTTCATGGCGTTCCTCCTCGAACGGATGATGAAAAATCCGTACCTGATCGGCAATACGCTCGAGCGTCGCTTTTGTTCATCCGCTTCCCTGACTTCCTTCTCTTGAGTGAATTGATTTCATTCGATTCAGACAATATTATACGAGTATGGGCAAAACAACAGAACCGAAGGGGTGTATGACGGGCAAGGGAGAAAGACGATGGGAAGACAGATCATCATTTCATGGTTGATCGTGTTCTGCTCGATGCCGGGGTTAACGCAGGTTGTCGACCTCGAGCTATTGCTTCCGTTCACTCAATACGGGCCGGGAACCGAATTTTTCTGTGATTTGAAAATAGACAATCCCGGTCCCCCTCTGCCGGGTTCTGAGGTGTTCGTCGCTCTGACCATCGGTACCGGTGACTATTGGTTTTATCCCACCTGGGTGCATTATCCTCCCGAGGTCACCAGTCAGACGCTCAGCATCGGGGAATCCTCGACGCAGACCCTGCATATCCTTCCCCGATTCATCTGGCCGGCGGGTGCCGGGGTGTTTTCCGATGCCGTGTTTCTCGCGGTCATCGTCCATCAGGGATCTGTTGTCAGTAATCTCGCTGAATACGGATTCGGCTGGACGGACGATCCGCCTCCTGAAATGCTGACCATTCCGGCCGGAACGTTTACTCAAGGGTCACCCGAAGACGAACCGTGTCGACCGGAAACGTCGGAATCTCCATTCACGCACTCGATCTCGACGGACTTCGAACTTATGGTTAATGAGGTCACTCAGGCTGAATGGGCGACCGTGTTTCACATCAATCCCTCGTATTTTTCCGGAACGAATCTCCCCGTCGAGACGGTCTCATGGTACGACGCCTGTATTTATGCGAACCGACTGTCCATCGCACACGGACTGACACCCTGTTACTACTTCGATTCCCAGTTCGAAGATCCGTTTGACGGCACACCATGGGTATATTCAGGCAATGTGTTCTGGAAACGGGATGCCGATGGATACCGGCTGCCCACAGAAGGTGAATCGGAGTATGCTTGCCGGGCCGGGACAACGGGTGTCTTTTTCTGCAACGAACCCAACTACACCGAATTCACATGCCTGTCGTGTACGGCTGATCTGTCCGAACTGGCAAAATATACGTTGTATTGCCACGACGAAACCCACTCCACGATTCCCGTTGGAAGCAAACTGCCGAATCCTTGGGGATTGTATGACATGAACGGGAACGTCGGAGAATGGCTGTGGGACTGGTATAACACATACCCTACCGGATCTGTCACCGATTATGTTTCCGAAAATACGTCCGGTTACCGGACGCTGCGTGGAGGCAACTATGCCGGAGAACCCAGGTGGTGTCGCTCGGCATTCCGGTATTATCTGCATCCGGGCGCTCAGTTCAACGGAGTCGGGTTCCGCCTCGCCCGGGGGCCGCGATAGAGGTTTCTTTCAGGTCCGGCGCTTCAAGGCAATCAGCATGGTCACGAGCAGAATCAGGAGTCCCAGACTCCAGCCGGACGATACCGGCACGGCGGCCGGCGGTGGTGTGACGGTCGGGGTCGGAGTGAACGATTTCCAGGGCATCGGAGGCACGCTCACGGCCTGAGCGTAGGGACCGCCGAGAAAATCGTCGTGGTAGCCGTACGTGTCGATCGTACCGTACGCGAAGACAACATGACCCGGTGCGCCGACACTCCGCGCATAAGCGATCTCGTTCGCAATCTCACCGAAAGTATCATAATCGGCACTCAATCCCGCATACACGTGCCGGCCTCCGGTGTGATCCATGAAATCGTCCAGCAGGTAATCGAAATACGGCGGTGAGCCATCATAGAGCGGCCAGTAGATCATCGGACAGATCGCGTCGATGATCCCCTCGCTCAGCCAGGACTGCGAGTCCTGGTAGTAGTCGTAAAAACCTTCCGAGGTTCCCCAGCTCCAGAGATCCTTGTAGATGCCCCATACCGCTGCGGTGACCTTCAATTCGGGCCGGGCGCTCGTCAGTTCGGCGTAGGCCAGCGCGAGAAAATCCGAGACCTGCCGGCGCTGCCAGTCCGACCAGCTCAATCCGGACGGATTGTCGTCCACGAACCGCGTCACGCTGACCGGGTCATGGGAATACTCGGGACCGGCATACCGGATGTAGTCGAAATGGATACCGTCCACGTCGTAATTCTGAGCGATATCCATAACCACATCGACGATGTGCTCGTGAACGGCAGGATTGCCCGGGCTGACGCAGACATACCCCGAGTTCAGTTCCATGGGGTCGCCGGCGGTATCGCACTGGAGCCATTCCGGATGGTCGTTGTAAATATGCTGAGGGGAACATGCGGCGGGCGGCATGGAGCCGCTCCAGCAGGTGAATGTGTTGACATACGCGTGCAGTTCCAGACCCCGTTCGTGGGCCTCCTGCACCGCGACGGCCAGCGGGTCCCAGCCGGGGTTCTGACCGAGAGTTCCGGTGAGTTCCTGCGCCCATGGCTCGTATGCGGAATCATAGAAGGCATCCGCGCGCCCCCTCACCTGGAAAAGAACGGCGTTGAAGTGCGCTGCTGCCGCGTCGATCATGATGGTCTCGACATCAGCGGCCGAGCTGTAATTCCAGCGGGTCACCCAGACTCCGCGGAATTCGGGTCCGCCCGTCGAACTCGGTGTCGGAGTCGGTGTGCGCGTCGGCGTGGCCGTGCGGGTTGGCGTGCGGGTGCTGGTCGCCGTCGGCGCAGGCGTCGGTGTGCTGCCCGAAATCATCTCCCAGCGGATCGCGTCGGCGACCACATAGGTCGAGGTGTTGTCGCTGAGCACCACGCTGCCCGGTCCGTTGAAGGTATAAGTCCCGAGATCTACGCACCAGCCTCCGGTTGCGTTGTTCTGGCTGCGGATAATGTCGGTCGTGCCGCCCGCGTGATGAATCGAATAGTGCGCCGTCGTCGTGTATGCACCCATGGTGACCCAGGCTGTCAAGTGATACTGGCCGGATGCGAAGGTCGAGGCCCAGGAGGCAAAGCCGGTTCCCGAACCGGTTTCCCGATAGTGCTTTTCGTTTCCGGGGCCGTAATTCGTCCCCCACGTGCTGACGGACCATGTCTGACCCGATGTCGAGAAACCCGGATCGACGTCGTTGATGATGAGCGACCAGGAGCCGGTCGGCGTCGGCGAAGGTGTGGGGGTGCGTGTCGGTGTCGGCGTGAATGTCGGAGTCGGAGTGCGTGTAGGGGTGCGAGTGGGCGTCGAGGTGGCTCCGCCCACAAGTGTCCAGCGGATGGCATCGGCAACGACCGTGCCGCCTGCGGTGATATCGGTCAATGTGATGCTGCTCGCGCCGCTGAAGGTGAACGTCCCGAGACTCA
>CAYYMM010000027.1:0-38849 GCA_964472395.1 uncultured bacterium
GAGTTTGAATTCGAGATAATCCACATGATGCTGTTCCTCGTGGGCCAGCACTTCCAGCACTTTGCGGCATTCATGCCGGGCGAATTGTGTCGAGGCTTCGAAATAGAGATCGCGGACTTTTTTTTCAAAAACAATCGCCATCTTGATCGCTTCTTCGACTTTCATGAAAATCCTCCTGGAACGAAGGTGACACGTCGCCGCCGCCTGGCAGACCGGTCGATCCGTTGCGCGGCGGCGATACTCGGGCGAAGTCCCGGGAATCCGGGCTTATTCGCCGCGCTTGGCGAGCTGATGATCGAGTTGGAAAAGCGCCCCTTTCGAATCTCCGATCATCTTTAGTTTCTGGACGATCTCATCCGCTGCATCTTCTTCTTCGATCTGTTCGGCGATGAACCACTGCAGAAACTGATGCGTGCCGTAGTCCTTCAGTTCGTCTGCGGCGTCCATGATCGCATGAATCGATGCGGTGATCTTCTGTTCGTGTTTGTAGGCTTCCTCGAACGCCGCCAGAGGGCTGGCCCATTTGGCCTGCGGTTTGGCAAGTTTGTCCAGAGCGATTGTTTCACCGCGTTCGTCGATGTATTTGAAGAACTTCATGGCGTGATTCAGTTCTTCCTGGGCCTGGAGTTTCATCCAATGGGCGCAGCCGTCGAGATTCTCGGTGAGAAAATAGGCAGACATCGAGAGATACAGATAACTCGAGAACAATTCTTCGTTGATCTGTCTGTTCAGCATCTCCGTCATCTTTTTGTTCATCATGTCAGGTTCCTTTCGTTTTGGCAGGGTTTTCCCCGCATCAGTTCTCAGTCAAAAAATCATCATACTCGATCTCGAAACGCAGCTTGTGCCGGGCTTCTTCCTGAGCGAGCATGGTGAAGATGGATTGCATGGCCGGGTCGGCGTTGGCCGCCGCCAGGTCCGAATACAGTTTGAATGCCGCTTTTTCCTTTTTCATGGCCAGGATCAGAGCATCCTGATAGGTCAGATTCGGTGAGACCTGAACATCGACGGTGTAATCCGCAATGTTCAAGGAGCGAATCTGCTTTTCTGCGGGCTGCAGCCTGCCCGTTTTCTTGATCTCGATCAGCCGGTCGCGATGCGCCCCCTCCTCCCTCGAAAATCCCTCGAATACCAGTTTCGTGTGAGGATTCTCGACGGATCGACTCAGATCCCGGTAAAATTGCACCGCCTCTTCTTCTCGCGCAATCGCAAATTCCAATGCCTCGTCAACCGAGTTGAACTGCATGACGCCTCCCGTTATATCTGCGATTTCCACAGGCCATGAAGGTTGCAGTATTCACGAGCGATCACCGATGAAGCGCTGACGGAGAATTCCGCGACCGGCTCGTCCCCCGGTTTCAGGAACTTCCGGTAAATCCGCCCGTCCGCGATCAACTCGATGAACATGATGTAATGCGCATCCTGCATCGGGTGCAACACTCCACCGACGGTCACTTTGTACCCGCTCGCCGTTTTCTCGATCACCGGAACATGCTTCTCCTTCGAGGCATCAACGGTGTTTTCCGTCATGAGGGTCATGGGTTGCCCGCAACAGGTCAGTTCACCACCCCCGACAAACAATACCTCGACCATGTTCCCGCAAACTCCGCACTTGTAAATCTGCTTCTGTTCCATGTTCTTGACCTCCTTTAAAACTCACTTGACCAATTACTCAAGTCTATTCTCCAAACGATTTTTTCGCAAGCCGACCGACTCCTTGCCGCCCCCCGGATGCCCGACGATCCTCCGACAGGCAGGCCGGACAGAATCCATAAAATTCAAGCCGGTGTCCTTGCACCTCATAACCCGTCATGTCAACCCGATACCGCAGCTCTTCATGCGCCTCGATGTCATCCACCCTGCCGCAGCCCATGCAACGAATATGCGTATGCGGTTCTATGCAACCGTCGAATCGCATCTGAGACCCGGCCGATTGAATCCTGCGGATCTGCCCTGAGGCTGCGAGACGATCGAGATTTCGATAGACGGTCCCGAGGCTGATGGCGGGGATGCGTTTTCGCACGAGTTCATACAACTCATCCGCCGTCGGATGGTTCGTAACGGATCTTAAAATATCCAGAATGGCTTGTTTCTGTCGTGTTTCCCGATGGCATTCCATGTGACGTGACTTATACCTCCAGGCCCTTAACGATAATAATTACTATTAAATATGGTTGTCAACAGAAAAGGCTGGGTCGACCCGGATCAGGCCCGCACAATCCAGATCTCGGAATCCCGGTCTTTCCCGGTCATCTGGATGGTCCGAAATCCCGCTGTTTTCAGCCACTGTGCAACCAGTGATCGTGGCCAGCTCCGACCACGGGCAGTCGCAGTCAGCATGTTCACCGAAAAGATGGCAGACGAAGGAGGTGTCGTTCCCTCCGCATCGGTGAAAAAATCCTGGACGACGAGTGTTCCGCCGGGGCACAGAGATGTGTGGATCCGCCTCAACAGCGACAGATTGCGTGTCTCGTCTTCGATATGGAGAATGTTGGACAGGATCGCAAGATCGAATGCCTCTCCGAAAGCCTCAGTGCCCTCGAACACATCCATGGCCTTCAGCCGGATACGGTCGTCATATCCGGCATCCCGGATGATCTCCGAAGCAGTCTCGAGGGTCAGCGGAAGGTCGATGAGCGTGACATCGAGGTCGGGTTTTCGTTTGAGCAGCGCCATCAGATAGGTGCCCGGGCCGCCGGCGATGTCGACCGCCCTTCGCACATCCGTCAGATCGAGCATCTCCGCCAGCCGATCGGCCTTCCCCGCGGCGTTGGCATGCATTCCCATGATGAAAACCCGGTTTTTTTCGCGATCCAGATGTGGTTGCGGGCGGGGGAGCGGTTCACCCCGGATCACCGCGTGTTCGAGGTCGGCCCAGCGCCGATAAAGGCCTTCCGCATGGAGCACGGAGTGCCGGAGGAGGCCCGGTGACGACTCGAGGAGCGTCTCCCTGACAAGTGGAGTGATCCGGTATTGTCCGGTCTGTTTTTCAAGCAATCCGATCGCGACCAGCGCATCGCACAGGATTCCGAGGCCGCGCGCGCTCAGGCCCCCGTCCCGCGTAACATCATCAATGGATGCGAATTCCGTGAATCGGTCCAGAATTTCCAGTTTGACGGCGGTCTGAATGATTCGGGCAACCTGAAATCCCTGCACCGCTCCACGAAGTTCCTCGATCGTCTTCAATGCACCGATCATTGCACCTCCTCACGCGGTCAGCCGCGTTCAGCCCCCTCCCATCAGAATCGCAATTTCGATCCGGTCACCATTCTGAAGCCGGGTGAATGCTCTCGCGAGGGTTCCATTCCGGTGAATGACCATCGCGCGCTGTTCTTCGGGGGAGTATCCGAACATGTCGAGCAGACGGGAAACGGATGTCCCCTCTTCCGTCTCGATCGCCTGCTCAGATGCCTCGAACGGACGTCGTATCGGCCCCCGGAACACCACGTGCACCGTCATACATCCCCCTCAACATCAGTCGATTGGAGGGGGTTCAGGCTTCCGAGACGATATCCGTCCAGATCGAGCGTCACGAACGGGAAACCGCAATCCCGGATCCTGCGGATCAGATCCGTGCGGATGGTGGGGTGTAGAACGCGACCGAGATCCGATTCGGGTACTTCGATTCGGGCGACGGGATGATGATCGCGTAGGCGTGCTCCTGAGAATCCCATGTCGGTCAGGACCATTTCCGCTGTGGCGACCCGTGAGAGTCGTTCGGGAGACAGACGGACGCCAAAGGGGATCCTCGATGCGAGGCATGCCTGGGAGGGACGCGCCCACGTTTCGAGACCGGCCTGTTTCGCCAGTTCGCGGATTTCAGATTTTTTCAAGCCTGCCTCCTGCAACGGCATCCGCACGCCGGCCTCGATTGAGGCTCGACGACCCGGGCGGAAGTCCGCAAGATCATCCGCATTGCTCCCCTCCAGCACATGCTCGATGCCCAGCCGGCGGGCGACGCTGCGGATTTTGCGGAAAATCACCTTCTTGCACTGGTAGCATCGATCTTCCGTATTTCGAGCAATCGAGGGAGTCTTGAGGAGATCGATTTCGAGCACGGTCAGTTCGACACCCAGCATGTGAGCGACACGACACGCAGTCTCACGATCACCGGGTGGAGTCAGCGGGGAACAGATCGTTACGGCATGCGCGTGTTCCCGAAGCACATCGTTCGAGGCCCAGAGCAGAACGGAACTATCGACGCCACCCGAGAAGGCGATGATCGCCGAGGGCAATTCGCCGAGTATCTCTCGAAGACGGGTGAGCTTGTCGTTGCTCACTCGCTCTGGATCCCGCTCATCGGTGTACTCGATTCCATGGTCAGACCGATCAAATCGGGTTGCCGGTGGTTAATTCGGCTTCCAGGAGGTACGCTTTGCGTGAGCCACACATTGCCTCCGATGGTTGCGCTTCGACCGATCGTTATCCGTCCCAGAATCGTCGCTCCCGCGTAAATGATAACATCGTCCTCCACGATCGGGTGTCGATCGATTCCCTTGATCGGCCGGCCGTTTTCATCCAGAGGGAAGCTTTTGGCACCCAGCGTGACCCCCTGATAGATCCTGACTCTTTTCCCAATCCGACAGGTTTCACCGATCACCACGCCGGTTCCATGATCGATGAAAAAACTCTCTCCGATCCGCGCACCGGGATGAATGTCAATGCCGGTTAAAGTGTGGGCATATTCGGTGATCATCCGGGGGATGATTTTGACTCCGAGAACATGGAGTTCATGTGCAATCCGCTGATTCGTGATCGCAAAAACGCCCGGATAACAGAAGATTGTCTCGTCAACACTCGTCGCAGCAGGATCCCCTTCATACGCAGCCTGAACGTCAGTCGCGAGCAACTGGCGGATGTGCGGGATGCGAAGAAGAAACGCCTGCGTGATCTCACGCGCCGAATGATCACACTCGCCCTCGGGGCAAAAACCGAAATCGTCCCTGCAGGAAAAACATAGCCCCCGTTTGATTTGATTCTCGAGCGATTTCCGAATGGCTTCCAACGTCATCCCGACATGATATCGCACGGTTTCATCCGTCAGATCCGTCGGCCCGAAATATCCCGGAAACAGCACCGATCTGAGATGCTCCACAAGCTGGATCACCTGGTCGCGCGACGGTGCGAGATGCCGGGTCGGTTTCAACTGCATTCGACCGATCAAACCGGTGTGATTCCCACAGATGCTCTCGACAAGTTCCGAAAGCAGTCCGTCCGGAGCGGTCCGGCCGAGACGCTGATTTTCAAATACCATGTTCATTCCATACCTCCAGTATCCAAAAGAATCTCTACTAAAAATATAGAGTATGAATCGCGCAGAACGCTGTCAAGGGGCTACCGTGTTTCAGGTATCGAAACAAGCTTCAAACCGGATTGTCCCGTCGCGGACGATCATGTTGAGGCGACCTCCGAGGCTTTCACACAAATCAACCAGCAGAGCAAGATCCCGTTCGGTTTGTGTACGATCGATGCCGATCTGGCCGTTTCCTTCAGGCGATCCCGAAACCGTCATCAGCGCGGACGATCCCGAGTGGCCGAGTCCGACACGAATCTCACGCGAGGGGTTGTCCGGCAGGAAAGGGATTATCTGGGCGATCAATCCGAGAACGAGTTGGTAGAATTGGGATGTCGGTCCCGAGAAACGCGTCTCGGGAGGATCATAGGTCTCGACGAGGTGGATCGAGAGACGCTTGAGGCCTTTTCGGATGAGACTGCAAGCGCCCTGCACAAGATTCTGGTAAGTGTCGGATTCCGCTCCGTTATCCCGCATCCCGGCCAAAATACCTAACTTGATCGTGATGAGTTGGGCTTGACGGAGAGCTTCTTTGATCCGGAGCAATTCGCTGGAGTCGTGATCGGATATGGCATGACGGGTGATGAGGATATCGAGATAGCAGCCGATACCCATAAATATATTGTTTAATTCATGACTCGCAGTGCATGCGATAAGTTCAGTCACACCCGCGCAGCCGGGTGGAATGCCTCGTTTTTCGCTTCTGATCACTTCCACGGAAACCTCGATCCCTCGGTCATCCACATGCAGGATTCTACGGTTGTCAGATGGAAGATGCAACTGGTCAGGTTGGCCCGGGCAGCCCGAATTTTTCCCGCGTGTGAGGTGTGGGGTGACCGGTTACTGGATCCCAGCCGCGGAGCTCGTAGTATTCCGTGAGCACCTCTCCGAAGCGGACCGGATCGAGACTCATGCGGCGGCCGATGTGCGGGTTGATCAGGTTTTCAGGCTTCTGCAGGTACGGAACCAAGGTCTCGTCATCCTGCCTCGAACGATCGAATAGGCGAATCAGGAGCTCGCGTTCGAGATGGATCGTCCGGGCGCAGTGATGCTCGAAGTCAGCCTCCGACCAGGGAATGCCCGTAGCAGAAACAAAGAGAGCATGTTCGAATTGGGGGCCTTCGAGATCACCGGCACGGGCGAAAAAATCCGGTGTTTTTTTCGAGAAAACACGAGGAAAAACCTGATCATCGACTGGCAGACTGTCTTTCATGACCGATCGATGGCCGTGCCAGTAAGCAGGGAATGCTTTCCCTTCGTAACCCCCGGCCGGATCGACGCTCTCAGGCGAACCGTAGATTTTCGTCCCGATCCGGATGATGTCTTCCCATGATATGCCATGAACAGGGGAATGCTCGAGGCACCATCCCATCAGGTTCTGGACGTATCCGTGCCCGCTGGAAATCGGATCGCGGGTATCGACTGCCCATTGAATGGCAGACACGATCCAGAATGGGAAAAAGATCCGGTTGATGTGATCACCATGCCCGTCCCAATGTCCCGCATAACCCCAGCATGGATACAGTTCATCGAGCGCTTCGCGGCCGATCCCGAGTCGCTCGCAGGCCCTGACCGTTCCATCGGCCAGGATGGACGCCGTTTCTGATGTCCGACGACTCATTGCGCGAAACAACCCGACCCAGAATTGCTGCGAGTCCAGATCGATCGAAAGCCCGTCGATATGGGTCAGTTCTCCGGTTTGTCTAAGTTTCCGGAGCCAGGGCATCAGACCAACGAGGATTTCCCAGTGGTTGAGTCCTTCGTCGTTGGCGATCTGAGACACCTCGAAGCCGGCTTCGAAGCCGAGATTCCAGTCGTAGAAGGTGCCGGGGATGCCCGGAAAGAGACCCGCGATGCAATCGATCTGTCCGGCCAGACGCTTGCCCGGACAGAGTCGGCTGGGAACATGCTTGTAGTACCGGGCATCGAAACAGCGGATGGTGCAGCCCTGTGTGCATGCCTGAAAGCGCTGCCCGTATTTCTTCACATGCTCCGGATCGAGTCTCGGGGTGTGTGGCCAACCATGCGATCCGTGCGCTTCCTCCCGAACCCACCGGCACACTGTTTCGAATCTTTCCGGATCGGCTATTCGCAGCGATTGTGTTCCGCGGACAGCAATGGCCTTGAGCATCTTTGAACCCATGACAGCGCCGAATCCTCCCTGTCCGGATGCGGATTCCGTTTCCGTTGCTGCAATTGCAATCCGGGACAGGTTTTCTCCCGCAGGACCAATCGCGAAAACTCTCCAGGCCGGACCGAGACGGTCAATGAGCCGTTGTTGGGATTCAATCAGCCCCATGCCCCAAAGATCGGATGCCGAACGGAGAGCGACGTGTTCGTTCTCGATCTCCAGATACACGGGCTCCGAAGCGCGACCGGTCAACACAATACCGTCAAACCCGGCATATTTCAGCTCCGGTCCGAAATGCCCTCCGAAAGAGGAGCGCGTGTACATTTCATGGGGATAACCCTGGGGAGCGAGCCCGCAAACGGTCGTCCGGCCCGAAAAGGGTGCCATGGTGCCTGTGAGCGGCCCAGTCATAAGGATGAGGGGAGACTCGGGATCCCATGGTGTCATCCCGCGACGAATCGATTCAAGCGCAATCAGCACTGCGATGCCTCGGCCCCCGATTCCATCCGGTAGATACTCCCCGGTTGACTGGAGATCGATCGCACGAGTCGATAAATTCACTCGCAGGATTTGTCCGGCATAACCTCCGAAAATGGCATTACGCGTCATGTCAGGATCTTCCGAGAGACGGATCGAGATCCTCGCAGGGAATGCCTCGGGGGGATTTCGTTCCGACCGGTAACCAGTTGATGACACCGAAGTGGCAAGCCGACGCGCATTCCGGCGCGCCTCCGCATTGATCGCATTTAAATGCCTTCCGAGATTGGGTACTCAACATCATCGCATGAAACGGACAGGCGGTAACGCATGCGCCGCAACCCGTGCAACGATCGGCCAGAACGATCCAGGCGTCGTGCTCGGATTCCCTGATAATCGCATCGAATCGACATGCAGTCCGACAAGCGGGTGTGGGACATTGTCTGCAGAAACGGATCCGATGACGTCCATCAAATGGTTCGAGGTCGATACGGATCGCCGATGAATCCGGATCAGCGCTTCCAGTACGATGCTGACTGCAAGCCATCACACAGTTGAGACATCCCGTGCAGGGATCCGGGTTGATCATGAGACGTCGTGTGACCCGGGGCAATCGTCCTGGTTCTTGGTTCACAGAGGGGAAAGAGCCCGAAGTTGTTTGACCGTCTTGACGATGATGGATGCGGCTTCGTCGATCTCGTCGTCTGTGTTGCCGTATCCGAGAGAAAAACGGAGCGCGGAACGAGCCAGATCGGCGGCGATTCCCATCGCAACCAGCACGTGCGATGGGGCGTCATCTCCGCTACTGCAGGCTGAACCGGTTGATGCGGCGATTCCGTGCATGGCGAGCATTTCGAGGATGGCGGCGCCGTCCACTTTTTCAAACGACAGATTCAATGTGCCGGGCAGACGATGGATTTCATGGCCATTGAGGTGAACTCCGTCGAGATCATGGACGATGGCGTCATGCAGACGGTCACGCAATGCCTGGATGCGGCGGACATCCTCCTCTCGATCCCGCCCTGCTACCTCGATTGCCTTGCCCAGAGCGATGATTCCAATGTTGTTTTCGGTGCCGGCCCGCAGATTCCCCTCCTGGTGACCGCCGTGAATCAACGGGCATAAACTCATGGTTCTCCGGATGTAGAGTGCGCCAACGCCTTTAGGTGCGTTGAGTTTGTGTCCGGAGAGAGCCAGATAGTCCACGTTGAGATCATCGACATCGACGGGAAGCTTTCCAACGGTCTGGACGGCGTCGCAGTGAAATGCAATTCCCCTCTCCCTCAAACGCCGTCCGATCGCAGCGATCGGTTGGATCGTACCGACTTCGTTGTTCGCCATCATGATGGACACGAGCACGGTTGTGGGGCGGATGGCTTTGAATACATCATCCGGATCGACCATCCCGGTCCCATCCACATTCAGAACCGTCACATCAGCGCCGATCCGGTTCAGACACGAAATCGTTGTCAGGACGCTGTCATGTTCCACGGAGGAGGTGATCACGTGCGGGCGATGTTGCGGTGCCAGTCGATGCGGGCAGATCGAACCTTCGCACACAAGGCCCTTGAGCACGAGGTTGTTCGATTCTGAGCCGCCACTGGTAAAAATGATCCGGCCTTCGGTCGCGCCGAGGAATCGGAGCAACCGGGTACGGACAGATTCGATGGCTTCCCGAGCCTTGAATCCGAATGGATGAAGACTCGACGCATTGCCGAACAGATCGAGCGCTTCGATGACTGTGGATTTGACCTCGGGGTGAATTGGTGTCGTCGCATTGTGATCAAGATAAATCAATTTCATTCGAAATCTCCTCATTCCCCTCACATTCGGTCTCTTCCGGTTCCTCCCGGACTGTTTCGTAATCCGGAGCATCATCGGCGGGATCTCGGGGTTTGATGAAAAAGATAAACGCCATGGATGGTCGCCGCGAGGCATCCCGGACTACAAACTGGATCTGATCGAACACCCATCCATCCGATGACCATCGATTCAATGCGAGCTCAATGGTTTCCTCGGTTACAGTCGATAACTCCACCACCTTGTACTTCGGATTGTTCTCAGGGCAAACCGTCATCGTTCATTTCCTCCAGAGCGCATTTTTCCACGCCCCTGGTGAATCTTCAAGATCCCTGCGCGAGTCATGCCCGTTGCCTCATCAGCCTTTCATTATCTAAAGATTTGTTCAGTTGAATGCAAGTCACGCGGTCGAATGAAGATTCCCAGGTACCGGGAGTCGGTCGAGTCCGTTCGATATTTGGGGATACCGCCTCCGGCGACAGTGATGGAAAAATGATAGATCCAAAACTGGCGGCCGTAGATATCGATGAACGGATGCCCAGAAAGTGGAATATCGCGATCCAGCAACACTCCTGTTGCACAGGTGAATTCGTCCCTGAAACGACCCTGACGGATCCGTACGCGCACGTCGGTAAGTGGTTCGCCGATCCGGAATAGTGCGCTCGAAAGTGATCGGGGCGATTTCATGAAGAATTCTGCATGAGAATCTCCCAGAACCCAGAAACCATCCGCTTCCTTTCCGTAAATGTTTCGATCCAAAAATAAAAAATGCGCTTCGATGCCATCGAATTGCACTCGGCTGTGGGAGGGGTCGAATATCGGCAGACTGTCCACAAGCGTCCATTCGGCGGGAAGTCGCATGTAGATACCCTTCATGGCATGATCGCCGGGGTGAAAGGACGATGCGAAGGGTCTGATCAGAAACGGTCCGGCAAACAACCCGGCGATCACGGCGGTGGCTAGGGTTATCCGTAATGATGGGGGCCGGGCCAGTGCGATCAGTAGAGCGGGAACGAGCATGAGAAAGTAGCGGTTGGCGAGCGCTCCGCCGCCTCCATGGTAGTTGGTCGGAATGAGAATGATCTGCACAAGGCTGATGATCAGGACGCCTGAAAGGAGGAAGAATCCGATGGATGATCGGAAACGTCGGATGAAAAGCAGAACAACCACAACCGCAGACGGGAAAAAATAGGGAACGATGCCTGTGAAACGACCGAACATATAAAAAAAGCAATTCCAGATGATGACAGCCGGCTGCAGATACATCTTCGCATTATCGGTCGACCAGGCATTCCCGAACCGGTCGAAGTGAGCCGCCGGGTCTTCGAACGGAAACTGGGTCACGAAAATTTTCCGATTGCCGCTGTAGGCGTTCAGTTCGCCGGTCAACAGAAATCCGGCAGCCATGACCGTCAGAATGGTGATGACACACACTGCAACCAATCGGATGATCGTTCGAGGCTGACGTCTGAGGGCAAATTGCAGGGCTCCCAGAGCCGGAAAGATGAGCAGTTGGGGTTTGATCGTGGCGGCTAGAGTGAAGAAGGCGGCCATGCATCCAGCATTCCTGCCGGAACTCGCCGCATCGGGTGCTTCCGCCGCGCGCTTCCAGAACAGCGTTCCGGCTGACGCGAGCATCGCGGTGAACATCTCAGGATGCATCCAGAGCGCATAAGGAGCGAAAGCGCTCAGGAACAGCGATACAAATCCGAACAGGAACCCGCGGGGACTGTGATGCCACGCCGTGCTGACGCAGTACAGACAAATCCACCAGCAAAGCGCATTGAGAAGGATCAATCCGTTGAGGCGGAAAAGCAGATACAGCGGGGCTGTGATGAGCGGATAGAGGAAGGGCTTCGCGTACACGATCCGGGAGGCCTCTTCGTTCTGCTTCAGGATGATGCCGGTCGGTCCGGCCGGGAAATGCATGAAGAGGCGTTCGAGATCATCCGGGGAGTAATAGAGGTCAAAGTCCCGGGCGAGACTCTGGGTCATGCCGGCGTAGACTGCCTCATCTGCAAACAGACCAGGGGTTGCGTGATCGAGATCGCTGGTGAGGGAGAACGTCAGGCTGAGAGTTAGCGTCAATAAAAGCGCCAGTTGAGTGGACTTGGGCATGGATCAGCCGTTCCTGACAAACACCCGAGGAACGCGATGCGCGATCCAGCACACGACTTCATAGGGGATCGTCCCGAGTTTCTCGGCAATCTCCTCAACCGAAATCCGCTCGTCGCCCTGCTCCCCGTAGATCACGACCTCATCGCCGACCCGAATGGAGGAATCCTGCCCGATGTCCACCATGATCTGGTCCATGCATATACGTCCGACAACCGGGAAACGGCGGCCTCCGATCAGGACTTCACCTCGATTGGAAAGCGCGCGATTGTAGCCGTCCCCATAGCCGACCGGAATGGTTGCGATTCGAGTGCGTCGCTGGGTGTAGTACGTTCTTCCGTAGCTGATCGGCTGTCCCTCGGGAACATCTTTCAGAAAAACGACACGGGATTTGAATGAGAGAACCGGTTGGAGATCGAAAGGGTGGGCGATTGAGGGTGTGGGATAGAGGCCGTACATGATGAGACCGGCACGGATCATGTTGAAACAGGCGTCGGAATGCTGCAATAGAGCGCCCGAACAGGCGATATGACGGTAACGCGGTTGAATCCCGAAACTGTCAGCGACTGAAATGATGTGTTTGAATCGCTCGAGTTGGAGGTGAGTGAAGTCGCTATTGGGGGCATCGGCGGTTGAGAAATGGGAATAGACACCGACAATATCGATGTGATCGAGCGGTTTGAGTCGTTCGAACACCAGCGAGGCTTTCTCGTGATTAATGCCGATCCGATTGAGCCCCGTGTCGAATTTCAAGTGAATCCGCGCGCGTGTTCCGGACTGTCTGGCGGCTGAGTTGACGGCGTAGGCGAGGCCGAGGGAGGAGACGGTGATATCGAGATCGTTTTCAAGGAAACGTCTGACCTGATGAAAGAGGACACCTCCGAGGACAAGGATGGGGCAGGAGATCGATTTCTTCCGGAGCAGGATACCTTCTTCGAGGAAACCGACGCCGAGGTAATCCGCACCGGCATCGACGGCTTCCTGCGCGACGTGCACGATTCCGTGCCCATAGGCGTTGGCTTTGACGACCGCGATGATCGTGGAGTTCGGCGCAGCATGACGAATGCAAATCAGATTGTGCCGGATAGCACTCAAATTGATTTCAGCCCACGTGATTCGCACGAATACCTCCAATCCTGGAAAAAGGGTATCATGAGAGGGATTGCGGAGCCATCTGAAAACGCGCTTAAAATCTATTTGCTTTTTCAAAAATTCTGATACAATCTAACCATTAGAGCTGTTGTGTCTGAAAGCAGCGCTTGAGATGTGTCCCTCCGACGAGAATTGACGGGGTTGCCCCTCCTTCGCCACCCCTTCCCGTCAATTCTCGTCTTTTTTTATCCCCGGGTTTTCCGGATCGATCCGAAAACAAAACCGCGTGACCTCAATTCAAACTGAATCATATGGTCACGCGGTACGGTGCAGCGAGTGATGGAGGAATTGACCGGATCAATTACCGGTCGGAGCGGGAGTAGGATCGGCGATATTCTTGAGAATGACTCTACCGGTTTCATCTCGCACGATCTGCGTTGCGGGAGCGATTTCCGATCGGGTGACGACGGGGGTGGATGTGGGAGCAGGGGTATTCGGCGGAAGCAGGGATCCCTGAGCGATCGAGCCGCGGGGCTCTTCGATGACCACGCCATCCGGAGGTTCCTGTCCCATGTGAATGTTGCCTTGAGCATCTCGCCAAACCTTCGAGGGTGCGGCGGTCATCTGCGAATTGACAGGCGCATTCGCATCGGAAGCAACCGTGGCTTTCGAATCCTCCAGCGGCTTTGCGATTTCTGTTGTCGGAGCCGCGGCGGGTTGGAATTTTGGTTCGAGTAATTGCTTGAATTTACGGAATTCCGGATTCTCGGGTGATTTCCTCTGAGATAACATGGCGGTTGAATTCGGGTATTTCTTAACCAGGAGATTCTCGATGCTGGTGAACTTTCCCTTCTGGATTCCCACTTTTTCGCGAAAATCTGCTGGATTGTCCGGGATGGCCTTCAGCAAGGCGAGAGTTGTATTGAATGTTTTATTGAGTTCGCCGAGATTCGAGAAGGATTCAGCATCGATGCCCTGGATGGGAGCAAGTTGATTGCGCAGGGATTCCGAGTTCTCGTAGATTTTGGTGAGTGTTTCGACGAGATTTCCCGTGGCATTGTAATGGTCGAACAGGTTCTTGATCAGGGAATCGTCGCCGGATCGTTCTTTTGTGAGCAACGCGTCATCGATATTGGCAAGTCCTTCCGAGGCGAAGAAGAAGCCGATCCGAACATCAGTCAACCAGGACTCCATTTGTGTGTCGGATTTCATTTTTGCCTGGAGATCCGGTGTCGGTTCCGCCGGCTTCTGTGGCCCGCAGGCATTGAAAAACAAGCACAGACACATGATCAAGACACTCGCTGAAACGGTTGATTTATTTAGCATGGACCTTCTCCTTAGGCAGTCAAACAACTGATTGTTGCGGAAAGCATTATAAAGGAAATGCTGACGTACGCCAACGGTCATCTTCTTTCAGGTAATTTGACAATCCGGTTAGGCGAACACCATGATACAGCCAGTGTTGGAGGTGTATGTGCAGATCGGAATGATGAACAATCCAGGGTATCCGATCGAGTCCGAAATCCGGTTTGCAGCGCAATCGGGATTCGATTACATCGATTATACGATCGAACCTCCCGAAGCAGAACTCACGCCCGGAAACATCCGACTCATCAAGACTTTGCTGGCTGATCATGCGCTGGGAATCGTCGGCCATACCGCTTACTATCTCCCGATCGATTGCCCGTTTACACGCATTCGTGCGGCTGTGCGCGAGGAACTCGCGGAGCAGCTCGACCACTTCGCCGATCTCGGTGCATCCACCATGACCATCCACTTCAATCACTCTTATCCCCATCGATTTTTCCGCACGGAAAGGAAATTCGAGTATTGGCAGGATGCGCTTGCTCCTCTCGCCGAGCACTGTGCAAGACTCGGCATGACTTTATTGCTCGAAAACACGTCAAATTGGCCGGAGCAGAGCAAGCTGTTGAAAAAACTGATCAAGAACATCACACACCTGGGATTCCATTATGATGCCGGCCACGCGTTTTTAATGCCGCAGGTATTGCCCCCTCTGATGCTCCTGCATCAATTCAGACACTATCTCATGCATGTCCATTTTTCTGATAACATGTGCGGACCGGATGACCTGCATCTCCCGCTTGGTGCGGGACGTATTGTCTGGAAACAACTGGTTCGGGAACTCAAGAAGATCGGCTACGACCGCACCATCACGCTCGAGGTGTTTTCCCCAGATCGCGACTATCTGCTCCTCAGCCGTAAAAAACTGCGAGCGCTCTGGGATAACGGTGACGGTGCCAGCAAGGAGATGTTATGACAGAAGAATCAAACACGATGCCCCGGTTCAAGGCCGTTGTCGGCTCTGTATTCGGAGGCATGATCATTGGATTTCTCGCAGCCGCAGTCCTGTATAAGGCTGCTCCGGATTGGACCCCGGATTTCCTCGAATCCTCCCCGATCGTTTTTTTCGGGTTTTTCATTATCGTCTGTGGGATTCTCGGATGGATTCACGCTGTCGTTCCCGATGCGTCTCCAGTATCGCATTCATCCGGGCGCCATCCGCACCTTGGAAGCCTCTTCAGCGGTGCCTTGATCGGGTTTCTTGCATCCGCCGCTCTGTATGGACATCTCCCGACCTGGATTCCCATCGTAATCCGGGAATCCCCGTGGGTATTCTTCACCGGCATGATGATGCTCTGTGCGGTGGCCGGATTCGCTTATGCGAAGGCGGATGAGATCCCGATCGAATCCTGAACGTCCTTCAGTGGCTGCACGTTGAGCAATGTGCCCCCGAGCAGGAACTTGAGCATCCGCAGCTCCGGCCGGAAGTTTCGCTGCGGGAACACAGCCCGGAGTAACTGAAGGTCGAGATTCGCTTTCGGATATCAGCGGATTGACAGGATGGGCATACCACACGGGTATCAGTGGATCGGATCAGCTTTTCGAAGCGAATCGCACAGAGATTGCATTCAAACTCAAAGATTGGCATGTCGGAGTCTCGGATGAGCAATCCCGGGCATCAGGCTTTCGGGATTTTCGCAGCATCCGCCATGAACTTGGCGACACCGATATCCGTCAGCGGGTGCTTGAACAACTGTTTGAAGGTGCTGTGGGGGATGGTCACGATATCTGCTCCGCAGCGTGCTGCTTCCAGTACATGAATCGGATGACGGATGGACGCGACGATGATCTCGGTTTCATATCCATAATTGTCGTAGATCGAAACAATATCGGTCACCAGATCCATCCCGGGCTGCGAGACATCGTCGAGACGGCCGACGAACGGACTGACATAATCCACTCCGATTTTTGCGCAAAGCAGGGCCTGGATGGGTGAGAACACGAGGGTCATGTTGATAGGGATTTCGAGATCGACGAGTTTATTGGCGGCCTTGATCCCTTCTTCGACCATGGGGATCTTGATCACGATGTTTTCATGAATATCCGACAACACCCGGGCCTCTTCGATCATCCCGGCTGAATCCATGGAAAGGACTTCTGCCGAGATCGGGCCGTCGACAATACCGCAGATTTCTTCGAGCACTTCGGTGTATTTTCGTCCGGTTTTGGCAACGAGCGATGGATTGGTTGTCACTCCGTCGACCAAGCCGAATTCCGCGGCTTCACGAATCTCGGATACATGGGCCGTATCAAGAAAAAACTTCATTTCAATGCTCCTTCGGGAATGGGGAATGATTCGACATCGAACATCCGCTTGTCTAAAATCCAGTATAGTGTCGGCTCGAACCATTCTGCAAGAAATCTCGGCCACCGGACCGGGATGCTATGGGAATACAGACATGGACAAGACTATACGGGACAATATTCACGGTGACATTCCGGTTTCATCCGTCCAGCGGGAGATTCTCGATACGCCCGCCATGCAACGATTGAGAGGCATCAAGCAACTCGGCACCTCCAATCTCGTGTATCCCTGCGCCGTTCATTCGCGTTTCCAGCACTCGCTGGGAACATGTTTCATGGCCAAACGGATTCTCGCGGCATTGCGAGACAACTGTGGATTCGAGATCGATCGACGGGAGGAGGAGGCGATCGCGCTCGCCGCGCTGCTTCACGACATCACGCATATCCCGTTCGGCCATACCCTCGAGGATGAACGCCGGATCTTTCCCCGCCATGATATGGACGATCAGCGGCTGGAGTATTTCGTCGGTGCGGGGGAGATCGCTGCGATTCTCAGGAGAGAAAAACTGCTGAATCGGGTCAAAAGTCTGCTGTCGGCTCATGACGACACTCCGGAAAATCCGCCGTATGCGTCCCAAATCATTTCCCACGCTATCTGCGCCGATCTGCTGGATTATCTCAGACGCGACGCCGTCAATTGCGGACTCAAACTGGACTTCGATGACCGGATTTTCCGATATTTTATGATCGAGTCCGACCGACTGATTCTGAACCTCCAGAAAGATGGCCTTTTCCGCCACGATGCCTTCTCGGAAGTCATCCACCTCCTTAGAATCCGATACTTCCTAACGGAACGAGTCTATTATCACCATGCGAAGATCGCAGCGGGCGCCATGCTATCGCGCGCGGTCGAGCAGGCGGCTGCGAAAGGATTCGATTCCGAACGTCTCTACGGCTTGACGGACGATGCGCTGCTCTATGTGCTGCAAACCGAATATCAGGGCGATCGAACCATTGCGAGATTGATGCGGCGATTCCTGGGAAGGACGTTCTACAAACGCTGCTTTGTGCTCACCGAACACAATCTGAGTCCCGAGAGTCGCAGGGAGTTATCGGACAAGTATCATCTCAACCTGAAAGATGAACGCACGAAAGCGGAACGACACATTGCGAAAGTTGCTCGGATTCCCCACGAGTCCGTTATCGTATATGCGCCGCCTCCCTCCATGAATCTCAAAGAAGCTGATGTGCTCGTCAAGGTGGACCACTCCGGTGCACGACCCCTGGTCAACTGGAAAAACCGCGAAGTGGCCTCCCTGCAGGAAAAGTTCGGGAAACTCTGGAAATTCTATGTCTTTATCGATCCCGACTATCAGCAGAGATTCAAGACGATTTCGGATGCCTGTGAATCCTATTTCGGGCGTGAGAACGAACTGCATCTGATCCAGATCGGGCAACTATCGCTGTTTCCGGCGGCCGGCACGATGTTCGACGCGTGAGGCACGTGTGACGTGCCTTTCGTCAGCTTGAAGGTATTGCGCCTCGGAGCATTGTGCGAGACGGTTGATATCTGGTATACCGACCTCAAATGGGTTCAATTGGAGGATGACCATGGAACCGACCGGACAGGACGAGTTGAACGAGTTTCGCATCTCTTCAAAGATAAAACTGCCAAATCTCAGATCACTGCTTTCCAGCATCGGCCAGCAACTCTGCGAGTTACTAAACACGAAACGCGTTGCGATCTACCTGAAGGGGCGGGAATCCGGCAATTGGGCGCTCGCGATCGCGCGCGACCTCCCGCCGGATCTCGAAAAACGAGCTGGCATCATCAATCAGGATCGCTCGGAGATGCTCGTCGAAGCCCTGAATTCGAAACAACCCTGCCTGCTCGTCGAAGCGTTATCCGTTGAAGATGCGTCGATCGAGGGAATCGAAAACCTTATTATTGCACCGATGAAGACCCAGGATGAGATCATGGGGTTGCTGATAACGGATTTCGATGCATTTGCAGCCCTGTCGGAAAAACATCTCATCCAACTGAGTCTTGCGGCTCAACTCCTGAAGGTTGCGATTGAACGCGAGTTTCTCGCATTGCAAGTTGCACGGCTCGAAAAGGAAACCACCGCCGCTACGATGCCGGATCCGCAGAAAATGGTCTATAGTGAATCCTTCATCAAATGGTTTCTCGATATCGAAATCGAACGTTCCGTGCGGCACGGGTCTAAGTTCTCCGTTCTGATCATCGGAATCGACAATCTGGCACATCTCATGAGCCAGTTTCCGGAGAGCACGATCGAGCAATACACGTCGATGTTGAGCGACGCCCTGAACCATCTCGTTCGAAAGTGTGATTTGCTCATCCGAAGAAGTGCCAACGAATTCATGATTATATCGATGGAGCAGAACGAGGCGGGGGCGATGGTGTTCGCAGAAAAACTCCGACATCGGGCAAAAGAAACGACTCTCATGGTTCAGGGTCAGGTTCTATCTTCGACGATGAGCATCGGAATCGCACTGTCACCGACGCACGAGGAGCGAGTGACGAGCAAGGAAATGATGATGCGTGCTGAAATAGCGCTCAGGATCGCCATGGGTCGAGGTAACCGTGTGCGCATCTGGAAGTCCGAGGAAGAAACCCAATGACATCATTCCGGTGATCGGGCCGGAGTACCTTGTTTTCGGGCGAGATGCAGGGCGACGACACCCCAGGTGTACCGAACGACTTTGATCGTGCAAAAACCCGATCGTTCCAGAACCTGAGTCAATGTATCGGCATCATAAAAACACAGAATACTGGTTGCGAGGTATTGATAAGGGGATGTCTCGGAGGAAAACAGACGACTGATCGGTACAACCGTGAGTCTGACGAACAGGTGAAAGAAGAACCGGATCAATCGGGATTCAGGTTGACTGGTTTCAAGCAGGACCAGGAGGCCTCCAGGGCGGATCACCCGACAGCACTCCTTAAAATACCGATCCAGACCGCCTGGTGATTGGTTGAGATTCCGGACGGCGAACGTGATGCTGATCCCATCCAGCGAATTGTCTCGAATTGGCAAATTCGAACATTCCGCAGCCAGAACCCGGATGGACTCCGGAATCCCCTTCCGTATGAAGCGCTTCAGCATGGCCGGTGAGAAATCGGCAGCTAGGACAAATCGCACTGATTCGGACCGGTTGGCAAGCTCTATGGCCGTTTCCCCGGTTCCTGTACACATATCGAGCCAGATATCGATCGGAATTCGGGAGATGTGCCGGACAGCGCGGCGACGCCAGAATCGATCGAGTCCCAGGGTGACGGCGCGGTTGACGCGTTCATACTCCGGAGCGATTCGCTCGTAGAACGATTTGAACGCGACCATGATCAGTAAGCGGATTTCCAGATCAGTTTTCTGAGCGCTTTGTCGACGAAGTGCGGAATTCTACGCCAGGAATAGCGAAGAATCCGATACAGCGTGAGGGGGCGAAGAAAAAACCGGAAGAATGCGAGATTGTAAAGGTATCCGAGGCGTCTGAGCGACATGCCGCGGGGTGCGTAGACATGTTCGTCCAGTCCGATATTGCTGCCATCCATCGGCTTGATCTCACCCGACGCGATCAATCGGTCATACTCCTCACAGCCCGGCATGACGATGTACGTATTGATACTGACGAGAAAAAGAGGAAGATCCAGGATGAACCGGATAGTTTGCCGTGTTTCAGATTCCGTTTCGGTCGGAAACCCGAGAATGAACAGACCCATAATTCGAATGGAGGTATTGGATGTAATCAAGCGCGCTTTCTGACGAATGACTTCCTTGTCGATCCCTTTACGCATGTAATCGAGCACCCGCTGACTGCCGGATTCGAAGCCGACCGAGATGACATTGCATCCAGCTTTGTCCATCAGTTTGACGAGTTCCTTGTCGAGATAATCCAGGCGGGCACCGCAACAGTTCCACCGAACCTTCCAGCCTCGTGCGAGAATCGCTTCACACAAACGCTGCACATACTTGGGATCCATCAGGAAGTTATCATCGATGAAATCGAAATGGACGACCCCATATCGGGTCATCAGCAATTCCATTTCTTCCAATACGCGTTCGAGTGATCGGCGTCGGATGATTTTACCATTGACGACGTTCTGTGCACAGAACGTGCATCGATACGGGCATCCGCGACTCGTCAGGATCGGCGCTCCCGGATACTCCGGTGACCAAAAATACCAGCGATCCTTGTAATTGCGAGGATCAATGAGATCCCACGCCGGGAAGTCGAAATCATCGAGCTGCCTGTGGAAATACGATGGGTGGGTCTCAATCCCGTTCTCCGTGCGTCGAATGAGTCCGGGAATTCCTTCGAATTGTCCCGACCCGGATTCGAGAACCTCGAGCAATTTGGGGAACGCGATTTCTCCTTCTCCTCGGACGCCGAAATCGGCTTCCTTGAAAAATGCCATCGACTCCTCGGAAGGAATTACCGACATATGCGGTCCACCCAGCACAATTACGAGATCAGGAAACAATTTTCGGGCGATTTCGGTGCAGGTCCGGATGGAGGCGATTTCGAGAGAGAAGGTTTTGATTCCGAGAACATCGGGGCGAAATTCCTGAAGAGCCCGGGAAAAATCATCGTGATTACTATGCTTTTCTGCCTGCAGGATGGTGACGGAATGGTTTTGCTTCCGAAGCGCAGTTGCCAAGTAGGCCAGCCCGAGATCCGGGATTTGCATATGGCTCTTCAGAGCCGGCGGTACGGTCAGGAAAACTCTCATCCGAGTTACCTCCTCAGGTATTCTATTTTTGAGCTGTTCTCAAGTCAAATACCTGCAGGATTATCCGCGTGAGTTCCAGTGAATGGATATGATGCGCAGAAGATTCAGAAAACCAGCCAGATGATGCGTGCGGATCCAGCTCCGAATCCGTTTTCCAGACCCCGGACGAGTATCCGGGCGAAAAGTGAATCCACAAGTCTCCGGAGTGATCCACTCGGATTCCGCGCGCGGGTATTTCCTACAATTCAAAGGACGAATCGGGTAGATCACACAGCGATAACCGCTTGATCGGCTCTTTCGAAGAAAAAAACACCGATTCGGCAGATGACAACATGCTCCGCATTGCCTGCACTGCCCGGTTCGACGCTTCGACACCGGAAAAAACGACGTCATCGTTCGATTGATCTTGGCTGACCATGTGTTTCTTGCCATCCTCGTGTCACTCCGTAAGCAAGGGACTTTTAATGCGATCCCCTGTGCTTGTCAATATCAAAACCATCGCGGATGCGCTTCTTCTGCTGTCGTGTAAGTCAGACGAATCGGGCTCGAACCATCAGGATTCATAATGTAGATCTCCGGATTGCTGTCGCGATTGGATACAAAACACAGTTTCGAACCGAACGGGGACCAGCATGGTGAGCCGGAATCGGAATCTGTTCCTGTTATTCGCTCCGGCTTGGTTCCCGTTATCCTCAGAACCGTGATCCAAGTGTCTGATTTCAATGTTGAATCGAATGCAAGAAAACGGCCGTCCGGCGACCAGACCGGCGATCCCTCGTCTTCTGCCGAGTGAGTCAGGTTTCGGACAATACGTGATTCGAGATCCAATGAGTAGATTTCGGAATTACCGTCCCGATCACTGACGAACACAATCGAATTTCCGTCAGGTGCAAAGGATGGGTTTCCATCGAAAGCAGGATGTTGGGTCAGACTGGTCGGTGTCGGTTCATTCAAAGAGAGCAGAAAGACATCGGAGTTGCCGTTCCGAGTGCTGACAAATGCGATGTGCTGGCCGTCGCACGACCATGCCGGAGCTTCGTCGAAAGCGGGATTCCGCGTAATGTTTCGTATGTTCTCACCGGAAACATCCATGAGAAAGATGTCCGAGTTGCCGTCGCGCTGACTGACAAACGCGATGGTGGATCCATCGGGCGAGATGTCCGGGTCGGTATCGTCTTCGGGATGACGACTGAGATTGACGATATCGGAAGCGCGGGTACTCATCCGGAAAATCTCCTCGTTTCCTTCTCGGTTCGACTGAAACACAATCAGGTTTCGCACGATCCTTTCAGTCGATCCCGGTGAGGCGACCGGAGAAGGCTGGAATTCAGCGGTGTCAGCGTCTTCGATGATCGGCGGAGTAAAATCCGCAGCGAGTGAGGGGACCGTCGCAGATGGCTCGGGAATCACCGTCGCGGTCGGGGCAGCGACCGGATGTGAAGGTTGTGAACATCCAGCCGAGAGAACGGTCAGAAAGAAAGCGACAGACATATGCCGACCGTATCGCAGTCCCCAGACGATTGGCTTCAATCGATGAACCGGTACTTGATGATCGCCCATAGCGCGGAAAATCCATCCCGCCATGTGATCTTCTTCCCTTCAGAGTATTCTCGTCCACTGTAGGAAATCGGAACTTCATAGATCCGAATACGCTTTTTCAAAACCTTCGCTGTGATCTCCGGTTCAAAATTGAATCTCTCCGATCGGATATGGATGTTTTCGAGTGCATTCTTCGAGAACAGTTTATAGCAGGTTTCCATATCCGAGAGAGTCGTGCCATACAAGATATTGGTCAGTCCTGTCAGAAACCGGTTGCCGATCCAGTGATGCAAAAACATGTTCCGGCGTTCGCCGGTAAAGCGGGATCCGTAAACAACCTCGGCTTTACCTTTGATGACGGGTGTGAGTAGCTTAAGAATTTCCTCAGGATCATACTCCAGATCCGCGTCCTGGATGACGATAAAGTCGCCTCGGACATGCTCGAATCCGGTTCGGATGGCCGCACCTTTCCCTCGATTCATATCGTGACGGATGATACTTGAGAAATCCGATTGCCTGCGCTGAATGATGTCCCAGGACGAGTCCGTCGATGCATCGTCAACGATGATCAATTCACGATCGAAATCCATCACCGCAAAGTCGACCTTCAGAACCCGATCGAGAATGGCATCCAGAGTGGCAGACTCATTGAAAACGGGGATGATGATTGAAAGAAGACGCACCGATCAATACCTCCATAAACCTTCCATGGGCCGAACCATATCAAGTCCACCCGATCATTTCCACTTTTTCATATTTCTCGTCATCGTTGCCGCCGATCGCATATCATGGTACTCTATCTTACAAAACAGGAGGTATCGATCATGACGCTTCAGGCCAGACGATTTTTTTGTTTGGTTATGTTCGTGTTCACCGTGCGGATGCTGCTTGTGCTGCTTCTTTCGAGTCACCGGGACCATTCCGATGGGGTACGGCAGCCGCACCGCATTGACTTTGTGGCGGGGTCGATCCCGCAACGCACAGCGCATGTCTCAACCATCGAACCGCTGGTGCGATTTGAACGCCGATTCGGTGATAAATCGTTTTGTCTTAAACAGTTGCTCCCTTTTCGTGACTGCATCGATGTGAACAAGGCCTCCCGAGATCAACTGATGATCCTCCCTGAGATCGGAGAACGCCTGGCGATGCTGATCATTGATCACCGTGAGTCTATAGGCCCTTCCAGTCGATCGGCGAGTTGAGGGACTTGCCTGGGATGACCGATCGAAGTTTCGAGAGAATCGAGGAGTGGGTGTGTGTGGCCCCATGATATTTTTACGGAAGCACGATCAGAAATCTGGGAGTTTCCCCGGAGACTTCCCGCTGTTCTCGCTCTGATCCCCTTTTGTGCCGGCATCCTGATTGGCACGAAAATTCCTCACCTCTGGGCTCCAGCATTGCTCGTTTCCATGCTTCTCTCCATCCCCGCATTCCTGGCTTCAGACTCCAGAAGGATCCTTGGGCTGATCTGCTTGAGTCTGGCACTGACCTCCTTTGGCCTCAGTCGATACGGCTTTTCATCACGGATGCTCCCACGCGATCACCTCGCGGTCGCTCTTCCGCTCGACGATGTCGCGCTAGTCGGTCGAGTCGCCGGGATGCCGCAATCGAAAGATGATTTTACGAGCTTTGTTCTGGATGTTGAGGGGATCGAGACGGATAAAGCAATACTGACGACCTCGACGGGATTGGTCCGGATTGGCGTAAAGGAGACAGCCGAAGCAGCTCCATCCGGATTCGGTCCCGGCGCACTGGTGCGTGTGGAGGCAACGCTGGATTCGCCTTCCGGGTTTCGGAATCCGGGTGTCTTCAACTACACGGATTATCTCGCGATCCGAGGCATTCATGTTACGGGTGATGCGGGTTATTGGGATTTCATTCGGGTGCTGGAACGGCCGAATCCATGGTGCATCATTGCCCGACTTCATCGAGTCAGGGCGCATTTGCTGGCGTGGATCGCCCGGTCGGCGCACCCGCCGTTCCCGGATTTCTGGAAACGGCTTGGACTCCGGACCGATCACATTCCGGGGTTCTCACAAGCCATGATCCTCGGAGATCGAACGATGCTCGATGAGCGAACACGGGAGGATTTTCAGGACACCGGAATGTACCATATCCTCGCTATCTCCGGTTTTCACATCGCGGTGATTGCCGGACTGATCCGAGTGCTTCTGGGCACATTCGTTCGCAAGCCAGGATTGATTGCGTCCACCGTGATCGTGACGCTCGCCGTTTACAGTGTCCTCGCAGGTCTGTCGCCATCCGTCATTCGAGCCTCGGTCATGGTCATACTCGCCTGCTGGGCGATCCTGCTGGATCGCCCGGTTCGATCCTGGAACATCATCGGCACATCCGCTATCGCCATCCTGCTCTGGAATCCTCGTATGATTCACGATATCGGATTCCAACTGACGTATCTGGCCACCGTGAGTATCCTGCTGTTTTCCGATCGGTTCGCCTCGTGGCTGTCATTCATTCCAACCCGTTTTCTCCGAGAATCCATCGCCATGTCTCTGGCTGCGCAGTTCGGAACATCCCTGGTGTCGGCCTATCATTTCAATCGAATCGGCATTCTAGCGTTCGTACCATATCTTCTGACATTTCCTCTCATTACGGGGGTGATCTGGAGTGGAGCGGTGGGTTTGGCATCGGGCTGGATTCCATGGTTCGGCGAGTGGTGCCTCCGGATCCACGCGTTGCTGATAGTTCTGTTCTCAGAGGTTGTGCATCTGTTCAGTCGATTGCCACTCACGACCGTCCGGGTTCTGACGCCGGGATGGCCTGAAGCCCTGCTGTTCCTATCGACGGCCGGGATAGTTCTGTCGATGGGTCGACGGCCGCGTATCACAGGGATCTTTCTACTTGCCGGAATTCTGGCTGTCAGTATCCGGTTCCTGCCTTCCACTGACCACATCGGCATCTATTTTCTCGATGTGGGAAACGCGGATTCCATCATCATCCGTTTGCCGGATGGCGAGGGAATCGTGATTGATACCGGCGGAGCGATGAACTCAACCATCGATTTCGGCCGGATGATCGTCGGCAGGATGCTCAATAATCTTAGAATCCGGAAAATCGCCGTCCTGGTCGGGACACATGAGCATCCCGATCATATCGGAGGCATGCGATCGATCATTGAAGATCACTCGATCGACAGTCTCTGGATATCGAGTTGCCTTCACGCTGGATATGAAATGATGAAATTGATTGAGGTGGCGCGCTCCCGCGGGATCCGGATCGACGAACTGCAAACAGGCCGGATGTGGCATCGACTACCATTGAACGGGAACGACCGGTCCATAGTCCTGGCAATGGAGTATGGGTCGTTGCGCATCTTGTTCCCCGGAGATGCAGAGTTAGCGTCCGAATCGGGGTTGTTGGACTATGGTGGTCATTTGAGATCAGATATCCTGAAGGTCGGTCATCACGGAAGCCGGACGTCGAGTGGAGTGGGGTTTCTGAAGGCGGTTGATCCGCGATTTGCGATCATTCCTTGCGGAAGGAAAAACAGATTCGGGCATCCGCATCCCGATGTGCTGGAACGCCTTGAGAGGGAAACGGATGTGGAGTGCGTGTTCCGGAGTGATCAAAATGGAATGATATCCGTCGAGTCGGACGGCCGGATGACGTCCATGATCCCTTTTGTTTTCTCACCCGTCGAATCAACGAAACAGAATTGGATGGGTTGCGATTGAGCGTTCGGGGTGAGATACTATAGAGCTGATTAGGGACAGGTTTTGTCCCGGAATTGCAGTTGGACGATTCGAAGGAGGATTTTCATGTCGGACCAGAAGGATATGACCAATCACGGTAACGCGTTTCAGAACTGGCAATCGACGGTTCTGGATAAGGCTTTGAAGAAGTTTCCCGAGCGAAAACCATCATTTCGAACCTCATCGGTAGACGATCTGCCACGAATCTGCACACCGGAAGACGTAGCGGTGGATTACGAGGCTCAGTTGGGGTATCCCGGGCAGTATCCATTTACACGAGGCGTTCAGCCCACGATGTATCGGGGCAGATTCTGGACCATGAGGCAATATGCCGGGTTCGGTACCGCACAGGAATCGAACGAGCGATACCGGTATCTGTTGGGACAGGGGCAGACCGGTCTGTCGGTCGCATTCGATCTTCCGACCCAGATCGGGTACGATTCGGATCATCCTCTGTCGAGAGGCGAAGTTGGCAGAGTCGGTGTCGCGATCGATACGTTGGCTGACATGGAGACTCTGTTTGATCACATCCCACTCGATCAGGTTTCAACTTCGATGACAATCAACTCGACCGCAGCGGTTCTGCTGGCGATGTATATTGCTCTTGCCGAGAAACGATCGATCTCGAAATCGGCACTCTCTGGCACCATCCAGAATGACGTTTTGAAAGAGTACATCGCAAGGGGCACCTATATTTATCCACCTCAACCCAGCATGCGGCTGATAACGGACATTTTTGAGTATTGCACGAAAGAAGTGCCCAAATGGAACACGATTTCCATCTCCGGGTATCATATCCGGGAAGCCGGTTCGACGGCCGCTCAGGAAGTTGGGTTTACGCTGGCAGACGGAATTACCTATTGTGAAGCGGCGATCGCCCGTGGATTGGACGTCAATGCATTCGGATCGCGCCTGTCGTTCTTTTTCAATGCCCACAACAACCTGTTGGAGGAAGTCGCCAAGTTCCGCGCCGCTCGCAGAATGTGGGCCGGGATCATGAAAAACCGATTCAAGGCCAGCAACCCTCAGGCGCAGATGCTTCGTTTCCACTGTCAGACCGCAGGGTCGACGCTGACTGCTCAGCAGCCGGACAACAACATCGTCCGGGTCACAATCCAGGCTCTCGCGGCAGTGTTGGGCGGCGCGCAGAGTCTGCATACGAATTCCCGCGACGAAGCCCTTGCGCTGCCCTCTGAAGAATCCGTCCGAATTGCGCTGAGAACCCAGCAACTCCTCGCGCATGAATCCGGAGTGGCCGATACAATCGATCCGCTGGCCGGTTCCTACATGGTTGAGTATCTGACCGACCGGATCGAACGTGAAGCGACGCATCTGATTCAGAAGGTTGACGAACTCGGTGGCATGGCTCGCGCGATCGAGAACGGTTACGTTCAGAAGCAGATCCAGATGTCGGCATACCGCAGTCAGCAACGGATCGAATCGGGCGACGAGATTGTGGTGGGGGTCAATAAATTCAAATTGGAAGATGAAGTCGAACCCGAGGGTCTCCTGCGGGTCAATCCGGAAGTCGAACATGCTCAGGTTGAGCGCTTGCATGCGGTGAAACAGCGTCGCGATTCCGGCAGAATCACTCAGGTTCTTCAAGCACTCAGGGAGGCATCCCGGACAGATCAGAATCTAATGCCTTTCATACTGAATGCGGTCAGGGAATATGCGACTCTTGGCGAAGTGTCGGATGTGTTTCGTGATGAATTCGGTATTTATCAGGAAAAGGTGGTGTTATGATCAGAAAACTCGATCACATCGGTATTGCCGTATCGGATCTGGAAGCCGAAACGACGTTCTTCCGAGATGTCCTCGGACTCCATTTCCTCGGATACGAAGATCTACCGGATCGGCAGTTGAAAATTGCGAAGTTCGAAATCGGAGAAACGCACATTGAGCTGCTGTATCCGACATCTCCCGAGAGCACGGTTGCCAAGTTCATTGCGCAGAAGGGAGAAGGACTTCATCACATAGCGATGAAGGTGGACGGAGCGCAACAGACTCTGGATCGTCTCGCTTCCGCCGGCGTGCAACTCATCGACGCGAAACCTCGGCTCGGGGCAGGAGGTAGCAAAGTGGCGTTTCTGCATCCCAAGAGCACATTCAGGGTGTTGATTGAAATCTGTGAGTCGGGCTGTGAGTGACGGCAGGGGGATTAGGTTGCCGATGGGGCATATCGGGGGCATTCGGAGAACGGCATGAATCTGCGTCTGGTCGCGGTGTGTGACGATCAGCGAATCGTTGGGGAATTTGTCGATTTTATCGATCGGGCGAATCTTTCGATCGATACGGTGCCACAATCCGATATCCACAGATGGCCGTCGACGGAATCACGACTAGTGCTGTGGGCCATCCGAGTCAATCCGGCTGTGGAATTGGACGCAATCCGTTCCTTTCTGAGAAGACATCCGCTTTGCCGCGTCATCTGTCTGATTTCCGTAGAATCGCGCGAGTTCGAGACCATCGAGTTTCCTGAAGGTTTGTCCGGTGTAGTGCGTATTCCCGAAGATGTTCCACTCGTGCATCGCTGGATCGAGATTGCATCTGGGGAAATCAAACTGGAGCAACGGATCCGGCAGACGCGGGTTCGGATTGAGCAACTGGATCAAGAGTTCGAGGTTTTTCTGAAGGTTGGTCGAGCGATTGCATCGACCTTGGAGTTGAAGCAGGTATTAACCGCGATCATGAATATCACCGGTCGCCTGCTCGAATCCGAGGCCTGGTCATTGGCTCTGATTGATTCGGAATCGAAGGATCTGGTTTTCGAATCAGCGCAGGGTGAACACGGTCAGAAAGTGCGCGGAATGAGGGTTCCGATCGGGAAAGGGATCATCGGATGGGTTGCGGAGCACGGCGAGCCACTGATTGTGGATGACGCCAGCAAGGATGAGAGGCATTACAAGGAAGTTGACGCGCATGTGGGCTTTCTCTCCCGTTCGATTCTCTGTCTGCCACTCAAAACTAAAGGACACATACTCGGAGCCATCGAATTCATCAATAAAAAGGGGAAAGCTGGATTCAATACCGAAGATATCCACAAAGTACAGGTTTTCATCGATCTGGCCAGCGTGTCGATCGAGAATGCCTTGTATTATCGAAAAGTGGCATTACTGTGTGAGAGGGATGAGCTGTCAGGGCTCTACAATCAACGCACTCTCGTCAAGATTCTCGGTCAGGAACTCGAACGCGCCGCCTCAACCGGAGGTACACTCGCATACCTGTTTCTCGATCTGGACTACTTCAAGCGTGTCAATGACAAATACGGGCATCTCATCGGGCGACAAACCCTGCATGAACTCGGCCAGATCCTGACCAAACTGGCCGTTGAACCGGCGATCATCGGGCGGTATGGCGGGGACGAGTTCTGGGTGATTATTCCGGGGGCGACACGGCAGATCGCAATGGATCTCGCGGAACGCATCCGGGCTGCGATTGAAGAACATGTGTTTCTGGAATCATCTGGTCTCCGGATTCAACTGACGGCCAGTGTCGGGGTTGCGTTGTATCCCGAGCAGGCACTGACGTTCGATGATCTAGCGCGGATGGCTGATCGGGCTTTGTTTACCGCGAAGCAGCAGAATCGCAACAAGGTGATCTGCGCCGTGCCGGAAGCATGAAGAACGTCACACCGACAGGTACACACGGATTCAGCAGTTGGGATCTGAGAACACAGATCATCCTGTTCCTGGCGAGTGTCACGGTCGTGCAGCTGATCGTCATGATGATCATGCTGATGAAGTTTTCCTACACCCCCATGATTAATCGCTACGTCGAGTACAACCGGAACACCTATCACCGGCTTTTAATCAATGAACAATCCAACGAGGCGGCGCGGCTCGCGAACCAGATCGAGGCATTTTTCGCTGAGATCAGAACGCAGGCGACCTCGGTGTCCCGAACCCTCACCCTCGATTTTCTCTCATTTCCCGAACAGAACCGGATACTCCTCACATTTCTGCGTTCCTTCAGTGATATTGACGCGATCATCAGTCGTGATATTGAGGATCGGGTACGCATCGTGACGAAGGATAGTTCGGAATATCCCGCCACTCTCGTGCAGATCGCCTCGAACGATCCACTCCAACAGGAAACGCTCTCGGGGAAGATTGCATATTCAGAACCCTATATCGCGGACACGGGGTATCATCTCGCCATCGCAATGATGATCCCGGTGTTTTCCGAGCAAGGCCAGGCGCTTGCTGGACTGTACATGCAAATTAACCTGACCCAGATCCAGAATCTGACCTCCAAGGCGAACATCGCCAATCCGGGAACGACCTATGTGTTGGATTCCCGTGGTGCGCTCGTGGGACACATCGATAACACGCGCGTGCTGCAACGGGAGGATTTCAGTGATCTGGAGGTGTTTCAGACCTATATTCAGCAAGGACAGAATTACGGCGCGACCAGTTACATCAACAAAAATGGCGAAGAGGTGCAGGGGGCATACCACCTCGTAGCCGGACTCAACTGGAGCGTGATAGCGGAACGGGAATATACACGGGCATACGAGGCGATCAACAGCATGGTGCAGGAAGGTGAGGATACCATCAGTAATCTGATCTATTCCACCATCCTCGGCGTCTCGATCATGATCATCGTATCCGTTGCGATCGGCAGCATCATTGCTGTCCGGATTCTCAACCCTCTGAGTAAAATTGCCAGGGACGCAGAAATGGTTGCTTCCGGCGAGTTCACACGCAGATTCGAGCTCAAGGGCGCTTCCGAGATCCAGAAACTTGCCGGAACCCTGAATTACATGCAGGATGCCATCCACGAGTATACACTTTCGCTCAGACGCCAGGCGAACGACATGCGGCAACTGTTTCTCGGGTCGGTCGAATCTCTCGCGGCGGCAATCGATGCGAAAGATCCCTACACTCGTGGTCATTCAAGACGCGTAACGCGCATCAGTGTGCTGCTCGGCCAAAGACTCTTCCTGTCTGACGAACAGATCCGCGAACTCGAGATTTCGGCATTGATGCATGATGTCGGCAAGATCGGAATCGATGATGCGATTTTGAAGAAACCGAGCACGGTGACTCCCGAGGAACGGAAAGTGCTTCAGATGCATCCCGTGCTGGGAGCAGCCATCATGAAGCCGATTCCGCTTTTAACCAACATGATTCCCGGAATGCTCCAGCATCACGAACGGTGGGATGGATCAGGATATCCGGAAGGATTGCGCGGGGAGAGCATTTCCCTGTATGGTAGAATCATTGCTGTTGCGGATACATTCGACGCGATGACTTCCGACAGACCGTACCAGGAAACGTTTTCATTCGAACGGTCCCGCGATATGATCAATGGATGGAGCGGCACTCGATACGATCCAGTTATCGTGCGAGCTTTTCTGGACGTATTCACCGCGATCTGCGATGAGATTGTCCTGATGAAGGCGCAACCATGAAAAAAAAACGTAGAATCCGTTGGCTCGTCATCACGATTCCCACATCCCACATCATCTTTTTCGCTGCCGCATTCCTGCTCATCATCTTCGGTGTCCTGTTCGTGATCTACGGTGGTAGATTCATGGACGATCGGCATCTTGAAAAAGCCAAAAGTTCGATCGCGGAAGCTAAGAAACTCCTGGAAGATGCCATCGCGGTCAAAATCCTTCGAAGTGATCTCGCATCCGTTCAAACCCTGATCGGGAAAGCCGAAACGGCACTCGATGCCGGCGATGCTCGCGCAGCCAGACGGGACGCTGAGACCTCCGTCGAGCAACTCTCGTATCTGTTAGCCACATTCCGGTCCGAATCGGAGGGGATTACCGGGCGATTCGCCCGGATCATCGAGATGAAGGGGACGGTCGAGAAACTGTCCGGGGATGGGACAAGCTGGGTCGCCGTCGAACTCAAGGAGGTACTCAGAAGCGGCACCCGTATCCGCACTCAGTCCGGTTCAACCGCGAAAATCAAGTTCGATGATGGGAGTGTTATTCATGTCAAGGCCGAATCACTGATCGGAATTCGTGAGTTATCGGAAGATGAACAGACTCAGACCAAGCACTCCAATATCGAACTGGGAATCAGCGAAATCGAGGCGAATATCAAGGATCCTGTTGAATTCGATTCAACTTTCGCTCTGACCATGCCGGACAATTCGGAAGCGCATATCAAGACCGAATCCAACCTCGCGATCGTCGTCGATCAGAAAAATACCAGCACGGTCAAGGTCTATGCCGGTAATGTCGATGTCGTCCACCAAGAACAGACGTTGTCGCTGGGATCGCGCGAAGCGGTCATCATCGATTCATCCAAGTCCAAAGGGAAAACCGTCCTGACTCCCGTCTCTATACCGATGCCTCCCCGTCTCGTTTACCCCGCCAACGGCCAGATGATTCACATCGATGAAGCATCGCCTGCGCCTCTTTACATGCGTTGGACGACCGTACAGAATGCTGCGGAATACAGACTTGAAATTTCCAAGGATTATTATTTCTACGAGCATGTCTACAATCAAACCACGAAGGAAAGTCGAGCGTCTGTCAGCACGTTGACACCGGGCAACTATTATTGGCGCATCAGCTCATTTGATCCCTCCGGATTATCCTCAGAACCCAGTCAGTTCAATACATTTCGGTTGGCAACTGCACAGGAATCGCAAGGAGGAGAGAAGGATCTGACACCACCGAAGATCCAGATCGATCGCTTGACGGTTCTTGGCCGGATTGTCGACATCAGCGGGCGAACCGATCCGGGCTCGAACCTCTACATTAATGAAAATAAAGAAGATGTATTCGAGGATGGCAGTTTCAGGGGGTTGATCGAGTTTGAAACTCCGGGTCTGCATTCGATCTACATCGAAGCATACGATAATGCCGGCAATGCGACGACCGCCCGGCGCGAAGTGACCATCTCCGAATCCGCTTCAACACGTTGATCACCCGATTCGATCGGCTTTCAGGGTTTTACTGGCATGTGAAATATCAAGAATCTCGAAGTGCGTGCCATGGATCGCGTTGTAGTGATGAATAAAAAAAGCAGAGACAGAAACACCCCATCTCGGCTTGAGTGCCAGTATGGGCAGAGTTGCGGCCACGAGCGGTACGAAGGCGGCAACCAAATCCAGAAAGAAAATCGCCACGCATATCCATAAACCCCGCGAACCGATCAACTTCCTTAACAACATCTCATTCCCCCCTCAATCGTGCAATCGTTGCTCCCGATCCACCCGATTCACTCGGCGCGTCGCCGAATCCGATGACATCCGGATGGGAACTCAGAAATGACGCAACAATTCGTTTTTGTGTATAGACTCCCTTCCCGTGGATGATGCGGACTTCCCTGAATCCGGCCGTAAGGGCCGCTTCGATGTAAGCGTCGAGCACCATGCGGGTTTCGGAAGGATCGAATGTGTGAAGGTCGATCGCATCCTCAATGGGAATCTCGATCGCCTCCCCGTTGAATGGATCGGTGAGTCCTTCGGACTCGTTGGTATCGTGCTGCCAGCTCAGGTTGATCTGATGATCTCCGGGATCGTCTGTCGGCATCCGCGCACGATCGAGTCTCAAGAGTTGCTTCAGATGTAATAACAGCGATTCAAACATACGTGGGCCTCCGACAAACGTAAACAGTATAATCGGAACGGTATCGTGAAAAAAGGACGAGTTGCCATCCGTGAACCCGTCCGGTAAAGTAATTTGCGATGAAAGGCGTGACGGTTGCGGTATGCGTATATAACGGAGAAGCCACCATCGAGGCGTGTCTGTCAAGCCTTCTGGCGCTGGATTACCCTTCGGACTTGCTCGATATTCTTGTGATCGACAATGCCTCGACCGACAAAACCCCGGACATTGTCCGGCGTTATCCCGTGCGTGTTTTGAATGAACCGATCAAAGGCCGGGGTTTGGCGCGCAATCGGGCGCAGATCGAAGCGATTCACCCGGTGATCGCCTTTACCGATGCGGACTGTATCGCCGATCCGAAGTGGCTGATCAACCTGATGCGCGCGTTCGACGATGAACAGGTGGGGATTGCGGGCGGCCGTATCGAGTGGGAGGGGACCGATGATCTGACACGGTTTCAATCCATCCGGAGAACGCTTTCGAACGAAGAATTCAGCGGCGATTACCCGTTTTCACCGCCCTTCGTTGCCACGGCGAATGCTGCGTTCCGTCTCGAAGCGATTCGATCGGTCGGCGGATTCCGGTCTCAATACAATAGCGGAGAGGATGCGGCGATCTGCTGGTCCATCCAACGTCACGGATATCATCTCCGGTATGTGCCGGATGCGCTCGTCACACACTGCCATCGATATTCTATCCAGTCGTTTTTCAACCATCAGATTCTCTACGGTTTCGGCGGGGTCCATCTGTTCCACGATTTCTTCCCTGCGCATCGAGTATGGATCTGGTGGGGACTTTACGTGCGTTTCGTTTCCTCTGTGATCAGAATCCCCTTCGCGCTTCTTGTGCGCGATCCCTTCGCCCGGAAACTCCCGCTGTACGACGCTCTGCGTGACGCAGGGCTCATCATCGGAAGGCTCAGGGGAGCGTTCCGGTATCGCGTCCTGGCACTATGAACGGCCGGACGCTATCGATGTGCGAACAAAATGCTGTTCCAGTCTCGGTTCGATTGATATGCCGATTCACCGGCGAGGATTCGGATACTGAGTTTGATCTCTCCCACGCACAGCAGACCTCGCCGTTATGCCCCGAAGTCCTGCTCACTCAAAATGAGTTCGGACTTATCGACTTGATCGTGCGGGTCAATCCGGAACGCGACATTACCGTCGTCCATCTGTCAATTCATACCCGCTTCTCATCCTGCTTCAACTCTATCGTAACGGGCTCGCGTTCAATTTCATGTAATGCCGGAACATCCCGTGTCGAACAGTGCATCGAGTGCGATGGACAGCCGATCGTTTTGTATTCGGAGACTCCGGGCCGGAATCTCGTCGTGACGCCGGATCCTCATCAACTCTTTGTCAGGGCGCACGCGACTCTGACCAATACCGGTTTAGCCGGACTCAAGTGGGTGCGCTATGAAGATGGCGTCGCGCCAGTTTCGATAATGCGCGGAGAGTGGATAATGTTTCGATGCCGGATCGATTCAACTGAAGCGGGTGAGGGGAAGGATGCCCGGCCTGTGGAAATTGGCCGCCGGACTGCGGAAATCGTTGAGAACCCGAGGGATTCGGGCAGACGATTTCGTCCGGATTGGGTGCTCAAAAGCCTGGTATTCGCTTCACTGTTTTCGTGGATCGCAATGGTGGCCACTGCCCGTTGGATCGTATCGTTGTGGCGTCCCGATTCTCGGAAACAGAAGATAGGATGAAATGAACGCACGGATGGAACGAATCGGGCTGTATGTTCCGGCGTACAACGCTGCGGAGTATCTCGAACGCTGCCTGACTGCCGTGAAGGCGATCGAATATCCTGTTGAACGGGTGATCGTCATCGACGACGGTTCGCACGATGCTTCGGCGTCGATCGCCCGAAGTATGGGTGTTGAGGTGATCGCACATGAATGCAACCGGGGTCTGTCGATCGCTCGCCGAACCGCATTCTCCAATCTCGATACGCCATTCATCGCGTCTCTCGATGCAGATTGTTGTCCGCATCCCGACTGGTTGACCCGGTTGATGGCTGGTTTCGATAGTCCGGTTGTTGCCGGGGTTTGCGGCAAGCTGATCGAGCGTTGCATCGATCGATCGGTCGACTACTGGCGGTCACGACATATGAAACAGCATTGGGGGGATGAACCCAGTGATCGACCTCCGTATCTGTTTGGAAACAACAACGTGTTTCGGCGCGACGCCGTGATTGCTGCGGGCGGCTATCCAGAGTCCCTTGAATATCGTACGAACTACGAAGATTTCTACATGAGCGGTCGTTTAAGGGGGAGGGGTTGGCGTCTGCGGTACATCCCGGATGCTCGTGTGGATCATCTTCGCCGCGATTCGCTCACGAGCCTCTATCGAACCCACTGGAACTGGTACTTTCAAGGCAAACCTCGCCCCGACACGATGCGCAACCTGGTTTGGAAGCTGCGCGACGCTGCTTACTGGGGTGTTCGATATAGTCTGAAAGATATCGCGAAGAGGGACTGGCGGAGTTTACCGATCAGCCTGGGTTTCGCGTATGCCATGGCCCGTCTTGACCTGAACTACTACCTTGATCACCGCTACTAAAAATCGTGTTCATCAAGTCGCTCCGCGCCCCGTGAACACGACTGGAACTGTCTTGAGAATGATCCAGATATCGAGCAGGATCGAGTGTTTACGAAGGTAGTAGATGTCGTATTTGATCCGATCCGACAGCGATGTCGTTCCGCGGCACATGACCTGCTGCATCCCGGTGATGCCCGGCTTGATCTTCAAGCGCCGCCGCTGCCAGATGTTGTACTTATCGACGAGTTGCGTCTCCTCTGGCCGCGGTCCGACAACGCTCATGTGTCCGATGAACACATTCCAGAACTGCGGAATCTCGTCCAGGCTCGAGCGCCTCAGCCATCTGCCGACGCGCGTCACACGTGGATCGTTTCGAATCTTGAACACGGGCTCTTCCAGTTGATCGATATCGATCAGTGTTCCCAGTTTGGACTCGGCATCGAAGTACATCGTGCGAAACTTGAGCATCGGGAACGGTTGACCGCCGACCCCTGCCCGGCGCTGAATAAAGAAGACCGGGCCTTTAGAATCGAGCCGGATGGCGAGCATAATGATCAGGCTGAGTGGGAGCGTGACGAGAATGATCATGAGCGAAAAAACAAGGTCGAATATGCGCTTGAGGAGCAGGCTGAGCTCGTACATGGGTTGTTCTCGAACGGCAACGAGTGGTAATCCGTCGAGATCGCTCATGTCAGCAAAATCGATCAGAAGATCGTACACGGTCGGAACCATCTTGACGGCGACATGATAGGATTCGCAGATCGACACCATTTCGAGCAGCTTGAAGTGACTGATCTCAGGGTCACAAACAAAGACTTCGTCGATCTGACGCTCGATGAGAATCGTTTCGAACTCTGAGACATCGCCCAGGAATGGGAAGCCATCCAGATCCTTGAAGTTTTCGCTCACCGTTGCGATGAATCCGTTGACACGGTAACCGAGTTCGGGATGATCTTTGAGTTTTCGGACGACGATATGGGCCATTTCTCCACTGCCGGTGATCAACACGACACGACTCCTGAAACCTCTCACATGCAACCAGTGTTCGACCGTGAGAAGAAAAAAGCGCCATGTGCCGAGGAACCCGAGAGCCAGAGTGTAGGAGTACAGCAAGACGATGCGAGAGTATTGAAAGCCTTCAAAACGAGCGAAGAACGTAGCCGAGGTGGCGAACAGGAAATTGAGAGTCAGCGTTTTGATCAGACCGTGCAGTTCGTCGATGAGCCATCGGGCGCGCTCCCGGCGATACATTTTGAACAAACTCGCCAGTGTCACGAAGATGTAGTTGAGGAACAGAAGTCCGAGTGCATATTCCTTGAACGGTGGGAGCGGTACCGATGGAATCCAGCGGCTTCCGACGCCCCACTCGAACCGGAAACGAATGTGAAAGGCCAGAAACAATGCGCAATTGAGCAGTAAGAGATCGACGATGCCGATCAGGATCGTATTGAATTCAGACCGCCAGAGGCGACGGATCCGATGATCCGAGGGTTTCTCCTTGAGTGCTGAATCCGGCATTCCGTCTCATTCCTCTGAACAGAACACTTGCAACCGTTCACGCATCAAAGTTTCCTCGAATCCCCATCTGGCGTCAAGCATTCCGGTGCGTCATCTTTCTTTTGTTCCGTTCAATAAACCAAAGAAAAGTCCGGTGGCTAGCCCGAGTGACCGAAGAAATGTAAAGAGCGGCGCACAAACGGCCAGTTTGATGCCGTCGGACCGAAAACAGGTTCGGATTTCAGGCGCTGAAACAGCGACCCATGTTAGGATCAACGCTGGCAGCGCGTTCGGGAAAAAGACTGCACTAACTCCGCACACGCAGAGTATGGGGATGCATGCCACAACTTGCAATTTCAGAAGCTGAGGTGTGTGGGAATCGCGAAAGGTCTTTCCGGGATGACGTTTCAGTACTCGGACTTTCCAGTACCCGATACGGAACTTTTTCTTCAGATACCGAATCCAGGATGATGCATGACGATGCGTGACGATCGCGTTTCGTGCAAAAACCATCCTGACTCCGCGCGCATGTAACCGGAACGAAAACTCCTGATCTTCAACCGATGCGTCCGGGAATGACGCGTCGAATCCTCCCGCGGATTGGAAAATTCCAGCACGGAATCCGGCGGAGTAAGTGTCGATGAAATCGATCGTTTCGAATCGACTCATCCGCTCGTACTTCCATTCATACTCGGCTTGAACAAA
>CAYYMM010000028.1:0-38138 GCA_964472395.1 uncultured bacterium
GTCCCATCGCGCAGTATTCCTCTCACGCTATCTGTTCGGCCAGAACAAGTCCGCCTCAAAGCCTGAAGAAACTCTCGCGGGTGTTCTGTCTGCAGCCGGATGGACGACTGCGGCTTTTGTCGACGGCGGGAAGATGCATCATTCTTTCGGGAACGATGTCGGCTTTCAGTCATATGACGATGAGGGTGGCGGATTCGAAAAAATCCTGCCCAAAGTAGACGTCTGGCTGGATGAACATCGTACCGGCAAGTTCTTTCTCTTCGTTCATACTTACGATATTCACAGCCCTCAGGATCCGCCCGATCCCTACGAAAAAATCTTCGCGGAGAAACCGCTTCTGGATAAATCGATCCGAAAGAAGAATCCGCCTGAATTCAACGCAATGAACCTCGATCAGGATCAGGCCGACTATATTTCCAATCTCTACAACGCCGAAATCCGCTGGACGGATCGCGTTCTCCGTCGGCTCTTCGAAAAGATCGGATCGCTCAGCCTGCTCGAGAAAACGATCATCATCGTCATGTCGGATCACGGTGAGAGTTTCGGCGAAAGAGGATACTTCGGGCATCATCAGTTGTACAACGCTCAGACGATGGTTCCGATGATCTGGCATATTCCGAAGCGTGATGGAAGGATCATCCCGGAACCGGTTGAAAACATCGACATCATGCCCACGATTCTGGAGCTGTTCGAGGTAACACCTCCGCATGGATTGCACGGAACGACGATCGCTCGGGCAATTCATGACGGGGAGAAGTTGCGTGCGGATCGGATGCATTATTCCGAAGAAGCGCATCGTGCCATCATGAGACCGGATGGTTTCAAGCTCATTCTGCGAAACGCGCCGGATCTGGATGAACTCTATGATTCACGGATCGATCCCTGGGAACGCGAAAATCGACGGGAAGCGGATATCGGTCAAGCGGATTTATTATCGAAGGAGATCGTCTCTCTCACGGGATTGGAACTGGAAAATCTCAGAAAACCGATCACCTGGGGTCACATTCTGATCAAACGAAGCCAGGAAGTGGATGACGAGCTCGAACATCAACTGAACGCGTTGGGATATGTCGAGTAGCAGATCGAGGGGGCAACACGCACTGATGAGGAGGACGGAATGACCTCTGGGATGAATGCTTCGAATTATGTGATGCAGGCGTTTCTGGCGACCTTGTTCACATGGTTTCTGACGGCTCTCGGAGCCGGAATGGTGTTCTTCTTCAAGGAAATCCGCCGGAAGACACTGGACGGAATGCTCGGATTTGCAGCAGGCGTGATGATTGCGGCGAGTTTCTGGTCGCTGCTGGCACCGGCGATTGAAATGGTCGAAACCGAAGGAGGGCCTGTTCCCCCCTGGGTCCCTGCAGTCATCGGATTCCTTGGCGGCGGCGTATTTCTCTGGTTGATCGACAAGATCCTCCCGCATCTCCACATGGGGCTTCCCATGAATGAAGTAGAGGGAATAAAAACAAGTTGGCAACGCAGCGTGCTGCTCGTTCTCGCCATCACATTGCATAACATCCCTGAAGGACTGGCGGTCGGCGTCGCCTTCGGAGCCATCGCGGCCGGTCTCCCAAGCGCGGATCTCGCAGGCGCGATCGCCCTTGCGATCGGAATCGGCATCCAGAATTTTCCGGAAGGCGCGGCAGTCTCGATCCCGCTTCGCCGGGAAGGCATGTCACGATTCAAGAGTTTCTGGATCGGTCAGTTATCGGGTGTCGTCGAGCCGATCGCAGGCGTGGCCGGTGCTGCCCTGGTCATGCTTCTCAAACCCATATTGCCCTACGCGCTTTCATTTGCAGCCGGCGCAATGATCTTCGTCGTCGTCGAAGAACTCATTCCGGAATCCCAGCTGGAAAAAAATACGGATGCCGCAACCGTCGGTGCGATGCTGGGTTTCGCCGTCATGATGACGCTCGATGTCGCTCTGGGGTAAACCCGTGTTGCCGGACCATTGGCCAGTCGTCGGGATCTGCGGTTACAGCGGCTCCGGAAAAACGACGCTCATCGAGAGTCTCGTCCGATCATTTTCGCAGATCGGTTGGACGACCGGCGTCATCAAACTTGTGCATGGCATGGAGATCGACCGCGAGGGCAAAGATAGCGATCGATTCTATCGCTGCGGGGCTTCGGTCTTTGCATACGATTCCACTCAGTGGATGCTCAGACAATCGGTAGAGGCACGCTTCCAGACGCTCGAACACGGCATCCGATATCTCATGACCCACAATGATCTCGTGCTGGTCGAGGGTCATAAGTCGATCCCTCTCCCGATCAAGATCTGGATTCAATCAGACGCCCATGAAGAACCTCCGGGGGAAACCGGACCGGTAATCGCATGCCTTGGAAGAAACAGTCCCCGACTCACGGAAGCGTTCGGATTGATCCGGCGACTGGTCGAGCATCGAGCCAGAAGGAAGCCGGTAATGGTGGGAATTCGAGCGGCGGGACACATGGATTTTTCTCGGGAGCAACTCCTGGAAGCAATCGGGGATATCCTCGATGAAATCGTCGTTATCGGCGATGGTATCTCCCAGAAATCCGGTGAGACCCGAAAACAGCTCTCTCCAGCGACCGATGTTCCCCAACGAGTTGCATCGATTGTTGCGGCTCTGCGATGGGCACCTGATCGACGCTGGATGTTCCTCCCGACTTCGCCGAGTCGGTTCGATGCCGATTTGATCGGACGCCTGATCGATAGCATCTCCCCTCGGATTTGGGCGGCATTCGCTTTATCCGATCACGCTCCGGATCTCAGGATGTGCTGTTGCATGGACGCTCGGTTCCTGGACGTGATTATGACCACAAAATCGATTGATGAATTGATGACGAACCCGCGCGTTTCATTGATCGCGCAATCGACTGCAAATACCTAGGGTATTACCATGAGCGAACCCAGGACGATTATCCGGTTGATGTGCGAGACAGACGGCGCAGCAATCAATCAGCTGTTTCTCCGCGTCTTTGGAATCGATCGATCAATCGATCAATGGCGTTGGAAATTCCTTGAGAATCCCCACGGAGATTCACTCGTGCATGTCGCAGAATGCGGCGGTCGCATTGTGGGACACTATGGGATGATCCCGCGGTCCGTCTGGTGTCGGGATCGATTCCGTCCGGCATTCCAGGAAGTCGACGTCATGGTCGATCCCGAATTCAGTCGAGGGGGACTGTTTCTGAAGCTGGGACATGCCTGTTACCATGAGGCTGTTCAGCGAAACGCCGCCTTTACATTTGGTTTTCCGAATCAGACCTCGTTGCCGGTCGGAAGTCGACTGCTGAGATGGCGTGCGATTGGCTCCATTCCGCTGTTCACCTTGATGATCCGGCCCGGAGATGTCCTTGCGAACCGGAAGAGATCCGAGGCTTGTTCCGCGACGGTCTCTCCGATACTGAACGGTCTGTGGAGCGGCTATCTGAGACTCCGTTATGGTGAGGGGAACTCGAGACCGATTGCGATGGATGGGCATACCGGAGTCTCCGAGTTATCCGGTGATGAGTTCTGTTTCAGGCGCGATGCGGATTATCTTCGCTGGCGCTACCGGAACATCGGATCGTCCGAGTATATCGATACCGGCCATGCGGGTATTCCTTCGCGCGATCACGCCTGTGTGGTGGCCTTCAATAAGGATCACGAGGCTTATCTGATGGATTTCGATCCCGCATCTGACGACCGTGCGGTGTCAGCTGCGATTCGAGCATCGATCAGGATATGCGTGGAGCGACGAGTGCGGGTTCTGCGGGCATGGGCTCTGGAAGGAGGCCGGTTGGCGGCTGTTTTCGGAAAACTGGGTTTTATCCGGCGAGATTCCAGGCTCCATCATGTGATCCACTCGTTCGAATCGCCCGAATTCAATCGCTACTTGTGGGATGCCTCACGCTGGTATATATCGGCGGGAGATTCTGATTGTGTCTGATCGCTAACTGGAGGCAGAAGAATCGATGAGAGATCGGCAATCGGTCATCAGACAGATTTACCAGACGTTTCGATACGAGATGGTGTCACGTGTGCTGCGTGCCGCATCCGGTACTATAAGAATGGGCAAGTCCGCTCTCTTCCTTCCCGCCCTGATGGACACGCCAGAAACGGCTAGAGTACTAAGCATATCGCCTCATCCGGATGACGATGTTCTCGCTGTCGGAGGTATATTGGCGGGCCACGCAGCGAACCATTCCGAAGTTATTTCACTCGTATTGACCAACGGCAGTCGTGGGAATACTGAAACGATCATCGATCAAAGGCTGGCAGTCGTAAGGCGTCAGGAGGCAGATGCAGCAGCCAGGGTTATCGGTATAAACTATCTGCATTTCTGGGAGATCGAAGACGGACAGGTGAGAAACGACCCAGAGCTGGTTTCCCGAATGGAGGCTCAGATTTCCGCATTCATGCCGGATCTGATCTATCTGCCTTTCCCGATCGATTATCATTACGATCATCTTGCCTCGACGCGCCTCGTCCTGGATGCGCTCCGGAAACTGAACACAAATATCACGCTGCGCTGCTATGAATGCATTGTTCCGCTCATTCCGAATCGGATCTGTGATGTGACCCAATGGATTGAGAAAAAACGTGCCGCCATCCGTTGCTATATGTCTCAGAATCGTGTGACTGACTATGAGTATTCAATCATCGAGGGATTGAATAAGCTCCGCACGCATGGATTGTTGAAAGGACGAGGATACGCGGAAGGGTTGTTTGAAACAGATATAGTGTCGTTGCGCCGCATCATGCGTGCGATGGATTGAACGAACTGGAAGCTTGCTGAATGCGTATTCTTCTGATGGATGAAAACAACCAGATTGGCGGCGCGCAGGTTGTCATGGTTCAACTCGCCGAGCATCTTCACTCGAGGGGTGTTCTGACTGGAGCCCTGATTCAGGGGCATGGAAGATTGGAACAGCAGCTGCTCGAATTGGAAACAGCGATCGAACATCATGATTTTCAGGGATTGAAAAAGAGCTGGTTCCTTCCGTGGGTTCTTCGGAGCAATCATCGAAAAATCATGGCGGCAATTGAGCGGTTCAGACCGGATATTGTCCTGTGTAATTCCCCATGGACAGCCGTATGCGCAACATCGGCGATCCGCGTTCGTAAAGTTCGGTCGGTGGCGGTTGTGCATGCCTCGGTCGAACCTAAACGTGCCATAAAGAGAATCACGATGCCGTACATCCTGCGACAAACCATGCCGATCTTCAGCGTTTGGGTGGCCATATCGGAGGTCTTGTGCGAACAGGTTCGCGGGTTGGGTGCCGTGCATTGTACCGTGATAAAGAACGGTGTGAATACCAGTCAATTCCACCCGGGCAAAACGGGTCTGTTACGTGCGGCGTGCGGTTTGACCGATCACTCCTTTCTCGCAGTTACTGCCGGCCGGTTGCATCCCGGCAAGGGTCAGCGGGATCTGATCAAGGCCTCTATCCCGCTCATCCGGAGCAATCCGGAATTCCATTTGGCGATCATCGGGAGCGAATTGACCAACCCGAACGAAGAGCCCGGATTCAGGAAGGAACTCGAAAGGCTGACGCGGGAGGCAGGTGTTCACCGCAATATCCATTTTTTTGAATTCCGAACAGATCTGCATCGGTTGATTCCGGATGCGGACTGCATGGTGTCCGGATCTTATGAAGAGTCATTCGGGCTGGCTGTTCTCGAGGGTATGGCGGCGGGATTGCCGGTCGTCGCGACAGATGTGTCAGGGCATCGTAGTCTGATTAAGGACGATCAGGAAGGATTCCTCTTCCCGGTCGGTGAGACCATCCGATTGACCCAATTGATCGAGCAGCTCATCGCATCGCAGGAAATGAGGGAGCGCATGGGTCGCGCGGCACGAATCCGTGCGGAACAATTCGCATTGGATGCGACGTTGTCCGGCTGGACGAAGCTCTTCGAATCCCTGGGGGTGCTCGGGTGATTATCCGTGTCGCCATCGACGCCAGGAGGATCCGCGCGCAACATTCCGGGTTGGGTGTCTATTCACTCGAACTGATTCGGGCGTTGATCGGCAGACGGGATCTCGAGTGGATCATCTATGCGCATCCTGAAGTTACGGATTATCTGGATGTGCAGGGTGCCGATCATCTGAATTGGGTCATCACTCCTCATGGAGTCGACAATCACCTCAGAGGCGATCTCTGGAAACATTTCGAATTGCCGCTCGATCTGAAGCGCCGGACCGTGAATGTTTTCCATGATCTCGCGTATCAGCTTCCCCTTTTCACACTTGCAGGAAACACCCGACGAGTCGTCACGATTCATGATCTGGCGCCTTTCCTGTTTCCTGAAACGAACACTTTCCGTTATGGCGTTTACTGGCGCTGGATGACGCGGGCGAGTGTAGCCCGAGCGGACCGGATCGTGGCGGTTTCGAACTTTGCGGCCGGTGAGATCCGTGAGCGGTTTGGGCTGGATGAGGCGTCAGTGACCATCATCCACTCCGCAATCGATCCAGTGTTTCGACCGGCCCCTGAATCGATCGAGCGACAGGGAAGACCCTATATTGTAGTTGTCTCAAACTTTGAGCCAAGGAAAAATCTCGACGGATTGCTCCGGGCATTCGATCGGCTTGTTCACAATCGTAATCTGGATATCGATCTGCTCGTCATCGGCAGCATGGGATGGAAAAATGAACGTGTTTATAAGGAATTAAGCGCTCGCAGGTTGGCTGATCGAGTAATTTTCGCTGGATACGTTGAGCGCAACCAGATGATCTCGGCATATCATTCGGCGGAACTCGCTGTTGTTCCCTCGAAGTATGAAGGATTTGGTTTCCCGTTGCTCGAAGCGATGGCATGCGGTGTTCCGGTCGTATCGTCGAATGCATCATCTCTGCCTGAGATTGGTGGTGATGCACCTGAGTATGTTGATCCGGAGGATGACGAGGCCATGGCTGACTCGATATACAAGGTGCTGGATGGATCGGTCATGCGAAGGGAAATGATCGCGAGGGGTTTGAAACGTGCGGCTGAGTTCTCCTGGGAGAAAACAGCCTTGGGATACATCGACTGTTACAGGAGTCTGATCTGAGATGCTTCGGAATATTCAACTGATCGTCGAGTATGATGGGACGGATTTCTGCGGTTTTCAGATTCAGAAAAACGGGCGGACGGTTCACGCCGAGTTGCTTCGGGGAATCAACCGGATTCTGGATGCCGAACACAAACTGATTCTGGCAGCGCGAACCGACTCCGGAGTGCATGCATCCGGGCAGTCCGTGAATTTCTTGACTGAGAGCTCGCTGGCGGTCGAACGAATCCGGTTCGGTGTGAATTCTGTTCTGCCGCAGGATGTATCCATCCTTTCTGTTCGTGAGGTCCCGGAGAGATTTCACGCCCGGTTTTCGGCCACATCACGTTCATACCGCTATTCAATATGGAACTCTCCACATCGCTCGGTTTTTCGGCGACGTCACTTCTGGCATTTTCCGGGAAGACTGGAGCGGGAGGCGATGATGGATGCGGTGGGGGAGTTGGTCGGTGAGCGGGATTTTTCGAGTTTCCGCGCCGTTGATGATCTGACGAGACATTCCGTTCGGAGGATGATACGAGCGGAAGGTCGTATATCTGGCGATGAACTTCACTTCGAGTTCGAGGCGAATGCATTTCTGCAGCACATGATTCGGAACATTATAGGAACGATGATCATGGTGGGAACACGGAAAATCGACCGAGCGGGTTTTCGAGAGGTTATCGGGGCATGCGATCGGCGACGAGCGGGGCAGACCGCGCCACCCATCGGATTGTGTCTCATGGGCGTGCATTATCCGTTGTCGGTATTTGGATCCGAGAACACGGGGGCGGTATATGACGGAGGGCAGCGGGTCGGTAGAAAATTATCTGCTTGACAGGCCCATATGAAGACCTTACACTTGCACGTTCGTACGTCTGTGTGTAGATGGGTCTTGTCAGATTGGGAGAAAACAAAGACGATGAAAACGACGATGTTTACGCGGAATGAAGATGTAAAACGGACCTTTTATCTGTTGGATGCGACGGATATTCCTGTCGGGCGAGTGGCGAGCATGGCGGCGTACCTGCTGCGTGGTAAGCATCGTCCGGACTACACTCCACACATCGACAATGGCGATCATGTAGTGATTGTCAATGCCGACAAAGTTGCACTGACCGGCAGCAAGTGGGATGACAAGGTCTATTATCGCCATTCGATGTTTCTTGGCGGGCTGAAGGAAACAACAGCGCGGAAGATGCGTGAAACCCATCCGGATCGGATCTTGCATTTCGCGGTGAAGGGCATGCTTCCGAAGAACCGTCTGGGCAACAAACTGATCAAGAAGCTTGCCGTATATGCCGGTTCGGAACATCCGCATGAAGCGCAGAATCCAACGGCAATTGAAATTTCAAAGGACAAGCATATTATCAAAATCGGTTGACAGGAGGCATTTGGAGCGTGGATCAAGCTGAAACTTTCTATGGAACGGGTCGGCGCAAGACGTCGGTCGCACGGGTATATCTGAAGATGGGTGCCGGCAAGTTTGTTATTAATGGCCGGGAAATCACGGAGTTTTTCAAACGCCAGACACTGCGGATGATCATCAATCAGCCTTTCGAGATTACATCGACGGCGGGTAAATTCGATATCATCGCGAATATAGCAGGCGGCGGTAACTCGGGGCAGGCCGGTGCGCTTCGGCATGGAATCGCCCGTGCTCTGCTGGATTATGATCCGAACTTGAGAACACCTCTGAAGCGAGCCGGATTCCTCACTCGGGATCCCCGACAGGTCGAACGCAAGAAATACGGCCAGCGCGGAGCTCGTGCTCGGTTCCAGTTCTCGAAACGGTAAACCGTCTCTCGTCCGTCACTGACGGATTCGGGAGTATGTTTTGGTGCGTATTCCGCAGGCATGCGGATTCCTGACCGGGGTGTCCGGCACGGTGTCGGATTCGGTGGGAGTGCGACGCATGCTGATGCTCAACCCACGGAGGATGTGTGTATGGTTACTGTAACGATGCGGCAGTTGCTCGAAGCCGGAGTTCATTTCGGGCACCAAACCAAGCGCTGGAACCCGAAGATGAAACCTTACATTTTCGGCGAGCGCAACGGGATCTACATCATCGATCTGCAGAAGACGATGAGACTGTTCAAGAGTGCATGCGAGTTTATTTTCAACGCATGCGGCGAAGGCAAGGAAGTTCTCTTCGTCGGAACGAAGAAACAAGCTCAGGTCGTTATTCAGGAAGAAGCGTTGCGGTCAAAAATGTACTATGTGACGCACCGATGGCTGGGCGGCATGTTGACAAATTTCGCCACCATCAAGAAATCAGTTGCACGCTGGGAAACGCTCGAAACGATGAAAGCCAACGACGGCTATCTCGATTTGAGCAAAAAGGAAGCCCAACGCCTCGAAAAAGAACGCATCAAACTCGAACGCAACCTCGAAGGCATCCGTAAGATGACCGACCTCCCTGGGGTTCTCGTCGTGGTCGATCCCAAAATGGAACATATCGCTGTTCAGGAAGCGCGAAAACTCGGTATCCCCGTCATCGCCATCATCGATACTAATTGCGATCCGAACGAAATCGATTATCCGATTCCTGGTAATGATGATGCGATTCGCTCCATTCAGCTCATCATTTCACAAATTGCTCAGTCTGCCATCAACGGTCACGACGTTTTCCGTAAGACAATCGGCACGCGTGCGGCAGTCGAGAGTGAGAAACCGAATGTTGATTTCGGTAAAGATGGTGAGGAAGCACCGGTGAGACGTTCACGACCGGCGCCTCAGCGAAAACAGGAAAAACCGATCGAAAAGCTTGAAAGCGAAACGGTCACCGAAGAAGCGGAATGAACCGGAGGTAAATCGGAATGGATATCACTGCAGCATTGATTCAGAATCTACGTGAAAAGACCGGCCTGGGCATCATGAAGTGCAAGGAAGCGTTGATTGCGACCCAAGGCGATATTGAGAAGGCGATCGAGTATCTGCGTAAAAAAGGTCTTGCAGATGCATCGAAAAAGGCTCACAGGGCCACATCGGAAGGCGTGGTTGGCAGCTACATTCATCATTCCAATAAACTGGCCGTCCTCGTCGAGGTGATGTGTGAAACGGACTTCGTTGCAAAGACCGACGATTTTCAGCAACTCGTCCGGGATGTCGCCATGCATATTGCATCAGCCAACCCCACATATCTTGATCCGGAAAGTGTACCGGCCGATGTCCTTGAAAAAGAACGCGCGATCTACACCGAACAGGTCGCCGCTCTGGGGAAACCACAGAACATCGTCGAAAAAATCGTTGATGGTAAAGTCTCCAAGTTCTACACTCAGTTCTGTTTGCTCAAGCAGCAGTTTGTGAAGGACGAAGAGAAGACCGTTGAGGAAGTAATCAAGGCCGTCATCGCGAAACTGGGCGAGAACATTCGGATCGGCCGCTTTGTGAGGATGTCACTGGGCGAATAAGCCGGCGACATTCTCTCCGATAACGAGGGCTCGTGAACTTGGAACACAATCAACCGAATCATATCAGAGTCCTTGTCAAATTATCAGGTGAAGCATTAGGCGGTGGAAAGCAGGGAATTGACCCCTCCACCGCCTTTTCTTTTGCACTCGAAGTCAAAGCTGCTGCTGCGACTGGAGCAAGCGTTGCGTTGGTGATCGGCGGAGGAAACATTTTCCGGGGAATCCATGCTGATGCGCGAATCGACCGGGTGGCCGCTGATCAGATGGGAATGCTGGCAACCATGATCAATGCACTCGCCGTCAAGCAATTTCTCATTGCAGCCGGACAGCCAGCAGAGGCCTTCTCGGCGCTGAACGTCACCGGTGTTTTCCCAATCTACTCGGCACAATCCGCTCGTGCATGTCTCGATGACGGCAAGGTGGTGGTCTTCGCCGGTGGTACCGGTAATCCCTATTTTTCGACTGACACTGCAGCCGTGCTCCGCGCGCTCGAAATCAAAGCTGATGTCATGATCAAAGCGACAAAAGTTGATGGCGTTTTCGACAAAGATCCCAAGATCTTCAAAGACGCTGCCAAATTCGTTCAGCTCAGCTATGACCGCGTGTTGAATATGAATCTGAAGGTCATGGATGCTGCGGCGATCGCTTTGTGCAGGGATAGCTCGATGCCGGTTCGTGTCATCAATCTGACCGAACCAGGTAATCTCATCCGGACAATACAGGGACAGAATGTCGGCACACTGATCACAAAAGGAGACGAGTCATGATCAAGGATGTGAATGAAGAGACGATTCTGAAGATGGAAGAGACTTTGGATCATTACCAGCGACAGTATTCGTCGGTGAGAACCGGTCGAGCTAATTCCGCTTTGGTTGAACATATCAAGGTTGATTACTACGGAACGCTGACGCCCATCAAACAGGTTGCGAAGATATCGATTCCTGAACCGACTCTGATCGTCATCCAGCCTTGGGATGCGTCCGTCACCAATCAGGTCGAAAAGGCGATTCAAAAAAGCGACACGGGTCTCGTTCCGAATTCCGATGGAAAACTCATTCGGATCAATATCCCCGCTCTGACGGAGGAGCGCCGTCAGCAACTGGTCAAGGTTGTAAAAAAAATGACGGAAGAAGGCCGGGTAGCATTGCGAAACATTCGCCGGGAAGCCAATGACCAGATAAAACAGATTCTGAAGGATAAGGAAGTCACCGAGGACGAAGCCCACAAAGGGTATGATGAAATCCAGAAACTGACGGACGATTACATTAAAAAACTCGATGCCGCCGGACTTGCAAAAGAAAAAGAAATACTTGATTTCTAGGATACACGCATGATTCGCAGTGCGAGACGTTCAGCCAAGATCACTGCCGAAAAGCTTGATCGAAACCGTTTGCCCAAGCATATCGCCATTATCATGGACGGGAACGGTCGATGGGCCAATAAACGTGGGTTGCCTCGAATAGCGGGACACCATGCCGGTGTCAAGACGGTCGAGCGAATCACTGAGTCCGCTACAGAACTCGGGATCCGATTCCTGACCTTGTACACATTTTCGCGCGAAAACTGGAATCGCCCGATGCTCGAAGTGAAAGCACTCATGGAGATCCTGCATTCCAATCTGATTTCGCAACGCGAACGACTCCTGAAAAACGGTGTCCGACTACGAATCAGCGGAAATCTCCAGCAGTTCCCTGAATCGGTTGTCCGCGAACTCGAATGCACCATGACCGAGACGGCTGCCGGACAAAATCTCACCCTCAATCTTGCGTTGGGCTACAGTGGACGCGAGGAAATCCTTGCTGCTGCCAGATCACTCATACGGGATGCAATGGACGGAAAGATCAGTCCGGATGATCTGACAGAAGAGTCCTTTTCGGATCGATTGTTGACCGCCGGTATGCCGGATCCGGAATTGATCATCCGTACGAGCGGGGAGTACCGGCTGTCCAACTTTCTTCTCTGGCAATGTTCGTATTCAGAATTTTTCTTCACCGATGTTCTCTGGCCGGATTTCGATACACAGGACCTGATCCAGGCGATTTATGAGTATCAGCACCGGGACAGGCGTTTCGGCAAAGTTTCCGGTGGAGCATCAACCCGGTGAAGAATACGGGTGTTCGATATGTGACAGCGCTCCTTGCTCTGCCGCTCGTCATTCTCCTGATTCTATATCCCCCTCAACCTGTTTTTGCCGCCATCGCCGGATCGCTGTTTCTGATTGCTCTCGCGGAGTGGCTCGTCATCATCTGCAAGGTATCAGGTGCAGTTCCGATCACATTCGGAGTCATTTCCGGGGCAATCTGTATCACCGGTTTTGTCGCATATGACATCTATCAGGACGGATTCCTGATTTTTGTTTCGACTGCGATCATGCTGATCGGGTCGGCGTTGTTTTATGCCGCCGGTCCACAGACAGATATGAAAGCAGCCGCTGCAAACGTTTCGGGATTGATCACCGCAAGTCTGATCATTTCCTGGAGTTGCGGATCGATCATTCTGATCAGAGGCAACGAAGCTCCCTTGGATGGACGGCACATACTGTTTCTGTTGTTGAGCATCGTATGGTTAGGAGATGCGGGAGCCATGCATATCGGACGGCGGTTCGGAAAGCGATTCCTGTCTCCCGTCATCAGTCCAAGGAAAACCGTCGAAGGCCTCATCGGAGCGCTTGTGACCGGAACTGTTGCCGGTCTGCTGGCCAATACCGTCTTCGAACTCCCGATCCCATTCTGGCACGTTCTGATCCTGAGTCCCGTGATTATTCTTCTATCACATGCCGGAGATCTGCTGAAGTCCATCTTCAAGCGGGCAGCCTGTGTCAAGGATTCCGGACATCTGATTCCCGGACACGGAGGTTTTTTGGACCGCCTCGACAGTTTGCTCCTTACCGCTCCCTTTCTTTACGCATATTTAAGACTCGTCTGGCTGCCTCTCTAAGGAGTCGACTCAATGAAAAACGTCGTAATTCTCGGAGCGACCGGATCGATTGGTGAACAGGCTGTCGACATTCTGAGTCGATTTCCAGATCGCTTCAGGATCAAGGCGTTATGCGCCCAGGGGAATCGAGTTGATCGATTCGTCGATCAGATTTTGCGAGTCAAACCTGAGGTTGTTCATGTCATGGATATCGCGGCGGGACACCGTCTTGAAAATACTCTCACGAATACCGCTGTTCGAGTCCTGACCGGACCGGATCACTTGGATGCGCTGGCCCGAGGGCAGTGCGTCGAAACGAACACTGTGTTATCTGCAATATCCGGCACCGCCGGGTTGATTCCAACGATGGCCGCGATCGAAGCAGGTCTCGATGTCGCCATTGCCAACAAGGAAACCTTCGTTACCTGTGGACAACTCGTGTCGGATGCGGCACACCGCACCGGATCGACCATCCATCCGGTGGATTCCGAGCATTCTGCGATCGCTCAGTGCCTCGCCGGTTTGAAACACTCCGAAGTTAGCCGCCTGATTTTAACATGTTCCGGCGGCCCTTTTCGTAATCGCCCGGATCTCGATCTCAATGCAATCAAACCTCGCGACGCGCTCACACATCCGACATGGGATATGGGCAGAAAGATCACGATCGATTCCGCAACTCTCATGAACAAGGGTCTTGAGGTCATCGAAGCGCGATGGTTGTTCCAGATTGAGTCATCCCGAATCGATGTGGTGATCCATCCGGAAAGCATCATCCATTCTATGGTGGAAACGCGAGATGGGTCTGTCATGGCCCAGATGAGTATTCCCGACATGCGTCTACCCATTCTCTATGCGATGACGGACGGTGAGCACTGGGAGGCTCCGCTTGAGCGCATCGATTTCTGCCGCCTGGCCCAACTCACTTTCCATGAGCCGGATCATGCCCGATTTCCCTGTCTGAATCTGGCGTATCAGGCGCTTGAAATCGGAGGCACGATGCCGGCTGTGCTCAATGCCGCAAATGAAGTCGCCGTCGAGGCCTTTTGCGCGGAAAGGATTCGATTCACGGACATCCACCGTGTCATCCAGTCCGTCATGGATCGACATCGTCCCATCACCCGATATGACTTACGTGAGGTGATCGAAGTCGACTCCTGGGCCAAAACGATCGCACAAGAGTTTGTAAGTTTATGAGCGGGCGAAAACTGTCGCGATCGATATGGGTCGGCACGCTGGAACTCGGCGGATCTGCTCCGATCCGAGTGCAATCCATGACGAATACAGATTCATCGGATCCGGTGAAAACCCTCGAGCAGATCCGGCGATGCGCATCCGCCGGCGCTGAACTGATGCGCGTCAGCATTCCCGATCGCGCAGCTCTCGATGCCTTGCCGCAGATCGTTCAGCATTCTCCGGTTCCGATTGCCGCGGACATCCACTTCGATTATCGGCTCGCACTGGGAGCAATCGAAGCAGGCGTGCAAAAGCTACGAATCAACCCCGGAAACATCGGTTCACGAGATCGTGTACACCAAATCATCGAGGCCGCAATTGAACGCCAGATACCTATCCGTGTCGGCATCAACGCAGGATCTCTGGAAGACGATATTCTGAAAAAATACGGTCATCCGACAGCCGAAGCGTTGTGTGAAAGTGTGATGCGTCAGATCGACCTGCTCTCAGAGTTCGGTTTTCAGGACATCGTTTTGTCATTGAAATCATCCGACGTTCCTCTCTGCATCGATGCCTATCGGCGGATCTCGCAAATGTGCAACTATCCCCTCCACATTGGGATCACAGAGGCGGGAACACTGCTGACCGGAGCGATTCGTTCTGCGGTCGGTCTTGGAATCCTTCTCAATGAAGGCATCGGAGACACATTACGGGTATCGCTGGCGGCCGATCCAGTCGAGGAAATCCATGCCGCTTATACGATTCTGGATGCACTGGGCTTGCGTCATCGCGGCCCTCGGGTGATCGCATGCCCGACATGCGGAAGAACCCAAATCGACATCATCCGGCTTGCTGAGGCGGTTGAATCTGCTCTCCGTGACCGCACCGAACCCATCACTGTGGCCGTCATGGGATGCATCGTCAACGGTCCGGGGGAAGCACGCGAGGCGGATATCGGGATCGCGGGCGGCAGGGGAGAAGCACTCTTGTTCCGACACGGAAAACCGCTTCGCAAGGTGTCCGAATCGGAGATACTTAAAGCGTTGCTTGAGCTATTTGATGAAGTCGCGGAGTCGCAGACTAGAGACTCATGAAAGGCATCGGAACGAAGGTGAGCAAAAACACGGCGATGGTAAACCATGCCAGCTTCCTCCGGATCGATCCCAACGATCGTGCGTCGTCCTGAATCACGGGATGACGGAAACCCATCAACAGCAGCAGAGCGAGCCAGAACCACCAGCCTTCCCAGAGCAACCCGAGAGGTGCGAGGAGAAACAAGAAAACACGCGCGATGTTCCATTGACGCCGGCCGAATAGCGCTGAGGCGATGTGGCCTCCGTCAAGCTGACCGATCGGGAGGAGATTGAGTGACGTGATAAGAAGGCCGATGATCCCGGCAAATCCGATCGGGTGCAGGATGATTGTGAAGCCATCGGGCAGGGATGGGAAAATGAGGGTCACCAGGAGCAGCGTCAGAATCGATGTGCCCATTTGCATGCCCTCGGGTTGAAATACAGGTGTTGGAGTTGATAACAGCAGACCGATCACGGTTGCAGGTAGCGCAATGATGAATCCTGCAATAGGGCCGGCCATCCCGATATCGAGTAATGCCCGGCGAGTCGGAATAGCGCCTTTGATCCGGATGAATGCGCCCATGGTGCCGAGCAGGTTGGGCATAGGGATGAAATACGGAACCGTGGCGGGCACGTTGTGCAACTTGCACATGATCCAGTGACCGAACTCATGGACTCCCAGAATCAACAGCAGTGTAAATGAGAATGGGATCCCGTATATGATGTGAGAGGGGTTTTCGGTCAGATCGACCCGCTGCTGAAGCGCGCCGGCGAGAACAGTCGAGACGACGGTCAGGCCAAACAGCAACCAGGCAGTCAATGGGATTGGAACTCGATTGGATTTTTCCGGCTCGATAATGTAGGTCTGACTGTAAGGACTGCTCTGATTCACGGTTGTTCAAACTCCATTCCCCGGTGAGACTCCTGTCACCGTTACCACTCATTACACCGGATGATACCATGTTGTTCCGGTTGACACGCTGGGACACGCGCCGTAGGATCGAGATCGTTCTTTGTTCTATCGAAAGGAAGCACATGACACAACGAGAATCCGCGATACAGAAAATCATGACCCGGGAAATGGAACTGGCAGCCCTCCACGAAGGCTGTTCGGTGGATCGGATATGTTCCGGCATTGCAGAAGGATCCGCTGCGCTCCCCGCAAATAACAGGAATCTCCTGAAAAAACCTCGAATTGTCGGCTCTGGTTTTCGGATCAAGATCAACGCCAACATCGGTACATCCCCGGACCTGAACCAGCCGGAGATTGAAAAAGAGAAAGTGGCCGTGGCGGTTGCAGCCGGTGCAGATGCGGTGATGGATCTATCCATCGGTGGCGATATCAGAGGCATGCGTCGAGAAATTCGTTCGATATGTGAAGTGCCTCTCGGGACCGTGCCGATTTATGAAGCAGCCTGTAAAATGATCGGGCAGGGCAAGTCCATCGAAGATATGACGGCCGATGATCTTTTCGAGGTGATCCGACATCATGGCGAAGACGGAGTCGATTTCATCACAGTGCACTGTGGCGTCACACGAAACGCCTTGGAGCGTCTGAATGCACAGGGACGCATCACTGGGATCGTCAGTCGAGGTGGATCGTTTCTCGCCCGTTGGATCCGAAAAAACAAGCGTGAAAATCCCCTCTTCGAACAGTACGACCGGTTGCTCGATATCGCCCATGAGTTCGATATGACGCTCAGTCTCGGAGATGGTCTTCGCCCGGGATGCCTGGCGGATGCCACTGACCGGGCACAGATTGAGGAGTTGATCACTCTGGGAGAATTAACCGAGCGTGCCTGGAAGAGAGGCGTTCAGGTCATGGTCGAGGGACCCGGGCATGTGCCATTGCATCAGATCGGCACGAACATGCAGATTCAGAAATCACTCTGTCGAAATGCACCCTTTTACGTTCTCGGTCCTCTCGTCACCGATATCGCTCCCGGGTACGATCACATCACATCGGCGATAGGCGGCGCCATTGCCGCGTTTTCCGGTGCTAGTTTCTTGTGTTACGTTACACCCGCCGAACACCTCCGCCTACCGACTCTGAAAGATGTCCGCGATGGCGTGATCGCATCTCGAATCGCCGCACATGCTGCCGAGATCGCACTCGGAATCCCCGGTGCCATGGATCCGGACCTCCGAATGGCCGAAGCCCGCAAAAAACTCGATTGGGATGCGCAGATCGCCGTCGCAATAGATCCCGTTACAGCGGCCCAGGTGCGAGATTCAGCGCCTCCGCAGGATCGAATGGTGTGTAGCATGTGTGGTCGCTTCTGCGCCATCAAAGGGCTTGAGGAAGTCGAGGGAGTGTGAACGGATCGGCGCCGCTGGTCATGGCCGTTGGAGGACAGGATCCAACCGGCGGAGCTGGATTGTTCGCTGATATCCGTGCTCTTTGCGCAGCCGGTGTTCGAATCGCTGCATGCGTGACGGCGGTAACAGCCCAGAACAGCCGGGGAGTTTCTTCTTTTCAGGCGGTTACACCCGAGATGCTGCTCGCACAGATGCGTTCCGTTGCCGAAGATCACACCATTCACGCGCTGAAAATCGGCATGATCGGCCATGTCGACCTGGTCGATGCGCTCAACGAGTTTCTACGCACCCATCCGATCCCTTACGTGGTCCTCGATCCCGTCATACAGGCGTCCGCAGGCGGCGTGTTCGCTGATCAAGCTCTGATCGATCGTATCCTGTCCGGCCTGCTTCCCCGACTAACCCTGATCACTCCGAACTTACCCGAGTTGACAATGATTACCCATTTCCAGGTGAATGATCCGACCCGGGTCCGCACGGCGGCCGAGTATCTCATCGGCCGTGGCTGCAAGGCAGTTCTTGTAAAAGGCGGCCATTCAGAGGGCACACCGGTCGATCGATTGTACCAAATCGGTGAGGAGCATGCTTATCGTGCATCGAGACTCGTCGGACGGATACGTGGAACAGGATGCGGACTTGCCTCTTTCATCTCTGGACGCTTGGCGCAGGGAGACACTCTGATCGATGCGATCAAGAAGGCTAGATATTATATCAGACGTCAATTCAGAGACTATGGCAGGTGCGGTCGAACGCTGCTCGGAGCGTGGATTCCGGAGGAACATCGTGAGTCAACCGGTACTGCGAGATCGTAATCGGCGGCAATTTATCAAAGGTTGTATTCTCGGCGGTTGCGCGCTCTCTCTGGGAGTTCCGATCCCGAGATTGCTCGCCGGAAGCAACATGACCGATGCCCGTTTTTATCTTCCGGGCGAAGGTGGATCCGTTCGCTGTGGGTTGTGCTTCCGCAAATGCCACATCGAACCGGGATATCGGGGACATTGCAGGATCCGGAAAAATGATGGCGGAAAACTGAAAACATTGGCATATGGAAATCCCGGTGCCATCCATCTGGACCCGATCGAAAAAAAACCACTGTTTCATGTCAGGCCCGGCAGTCCGGCATACTCGATTGCCGTTCCAGGATGTAATCTGAATTGTAAATTCTGCCAGAACTGGCAGATCGCTCAGGCTGATCCCGATGATGTCCGAACGAAAGCAATGACTCCGGAAGCGATCGCTCGATCGGCTGTTTCGTCAGGTGCCCGTTTCATTGCATACACGTATTCAGAACCGGTTGTTTGGAGCGAGTATGTGCTGGATTGTGCCGAGGCAGGGCGACAAGCCGGAATCGAATCAGTCGTGATCTCGAACGGAACGTGGTCTCGGGAGGTTCTCGACGAGTTAATTCCCAGGGTTCGCGCGATCAAGGTCGATCTGAAATCGATTGAACCTTCATATTATCGTGAAGTATGTGACGGTGAACTTGCTCCGGTTCTGGATAACCTGATCCATATCAAAAGCAAGGGATGCTGGCTCGAAATCGTCAATCTCGTGGTGACATCTCTGAATGATTCTCAGGCTCACTTTAAAAAACTAGCTGCATGGATCATGAAAGAACTCGGGCCGGATGTACCGCTTCACTTTACACGATTTCATCCCATGTATCGCTTGAAGGATCTTCCACCAACACCTGTCGGATCTCTTGATCTGGCATGGAAGACAGCTAAGGAAATCGGCCTTCATTATATTTATGTCGGAAACGTACCGGATCATCCTGCGCAGAACACCGAGTGCCCCTCATGTCATACACGTTTGATCGAGCGAATCGGTTTTCAGGTCAAATCGAATTCAATCCGAGAAGGCACATGCGTTACATGCGGAACGCGGATACCGGGTGTGTGGATTTAAGGAGGCACGGATGAACACACATTCGAAGAAATCCCCGCTTCCTTTGCTGGAATGTCAATCGCGTCAGGTTTGGCGGAACTGGCTCCTGGAGCATCACGAAACATCACAAGGAATCTGGCTTGTGTTTGTCAATCGAAGCGCTAAGACAGAAAACATGACATACGACGAGGCCGTCGAGGAAGCGATGTGCTTCGGCTGGATCGACAGTATCATCCGGAATCTCGATCTTCAGCGTTATGCGCGAAAATTCACTCCGCGCAAGCCGAATAGCCGATGGTCGACAATCAATCGAAACCGTTACGAATCTCTCAGGGATAGAGGTTTGTTAATGTCGGCGGGGTTGAAGGCATGTCCGACCGGGCGTTGCGGAGATGCTCCGAAGATATCACCGGAAAAGATACCGGCTTGGATCGAGGAACGCCTGAGGGAAAATGACACGATCTGGCGCAACTGGCTTGCATTGGCACCCTCGTATCGGCGGCACTATATCGGATGGCTGGATGCCGCCAAGCGCCCGGATACACGGAAGAAACGGATCGATGAAGCGCTTGATCTCATCCTGCATCGAAAGAAACTCGGTCTGAAATGAAAATCGATTATCTTTGGAGATCAACCTGCATCGTATCGGTCGGGTTACCTGTCATCAGTTTGTAAAGAGGAATCGATATCTGAAGTTGTTTTCCGTTCCGGATCATCGTGATTTGTGTTGCACCCTTAAGATCGATTGCGTTGAGTTGTTGATTGAATTCATCGACAGTCTTGATCGCACGTCCAGCCAGATGTGTGAGGATATCGCCGACGGAGATATCACCATTATGGAGTATTCCGGTATCCACGACATCGACGACGAGAACTCCGTTGCTTTGAGGCGCTTTCAGGTGTTGACGAAGAGCGGGAGTCATATTGTTGATCTGAATACCAAGATCTCTGCACGTCAACAACGTGCTCGCTTTGTGAACTTTTCCTGAAATCTGCGGCATCCGATCGGGTTTACGACGAATTTCGAGTTCGAGAGTCTGACGTGTGCCGTCACGTTCGAAAACAAGAGGGAGTTTGCGGCCGATATTGGAACGGTTGACGAGGCGTCCGAGTTCCGATGGAAGCGACAGTTCCTGATCGTCGATCTTCAGTAGCCGATCTCCGGGGTTGAGTCCCGCATCGTCGGCTGGCGACCCTTCTACGATGTCGGTAATGCGCAGACACGTTGATTTTCCAGTGTTGTCGGCCTCCACAATCACTCCGATCCAACCCCTCACATAGTTGCCTGATGTGATGATTTCACGAATCACATCTGTGGCCAGTGAGATCGGAATTGCAATCCCGAAATTGGATACTGAGTTGGATCTTGAGTTGGACGAATGGGAGTCCGCGGTCGTGTTCTGACGGGTGAGGAGGTGGATAACGGCTTGAAATCCCGAGTCTTCCTCACGGCCCAGAACGATTCCGGCGAGTTGCCCAGTGGAGTCGATCAGCGCACTTCCACTGTTCCCGGGGCGGACCGGAGCGGTGAATTGAAACCAATTTCGATTCGGATCGAATTGCTCGGGGGGGATTCCGGCAACACCGGTTGAAATCGATGGAACACCTCCGATGCCGTATCCGAGAAGAGCGACCCATGCTCCTTCAGGTAGACTGGAATCTCGGGGCGAAAGATGAGGAAACTGGGTGCGGGTTTCGGATGTGATTTTAAGGACTGCCAGATTGGTCTCCTCGTCCTTGCCAACTAGTTCCGCCGGAAAAACATCTCCGGAGATGAGGCGAACCGAGATTTTTTCTGCGTCCTGAATGAGCGAGGCGGTCGTAACGATGTGTCCATCTGAATCCCAGATCACGCCGGAAGCGACAGATGTATACCATTTAGTTTTTTCGCTGGGTTGATCGGAGGCCGGAGATTTGGACAGCAGGTCTCCCAGAGGTCCCATGCGGGTGCTCAGCGGTGATTTCGCTTCGATGTTGACCACCGCTGGTCGTGTCCGTGCAATCATTTCAATCGAAGTGTCATCATGCCCGGCAATGGCGGTGTGGATCGGATATTGAATGAAACCGATCAGAACGATGAATGTGGAGAAGCAAAGTGATCCAAGGAAGTTCATGGAAACTCAATATACCACGCGATCATAGGCAGCCTTGAGAGGAACCCTGTCGAGAATGACGCGGGAGCGTGGAATGAGATTCGGAGGATTGTTTTCATCGACGGGATGGAGCTTTCCGTTTGATTCGGGTGCAGGAGTCTGGACAATCGTCTCGACCGGCATCGCCATATATCGATCGATCGTATATTCGCGAACACCGTCATCCGATGCGACGATATTGGATTCTGTCACGGTTGTGTCAGATATCGGCAGTGCGGTGTCCAGCATGGGTGATTCTGCGGCAAGTTGAACGGGAGCGAACGACTGGAAGCGGTAGGCACCGATAATGATGCCGAAAATCATGGCGGCGGCTGGAGCGAGGATCAACTTCCATTGGAGGAAGGGGGATGGCTTCGGCTGCGTGCGCGTGTGGATGGACGCGTAGATCCGATCTCGAAAATCCGGAGGTGCAGTGACGGGCGGAATGGCTCGGATTGATGCGCTGAACGTCTCGAGCTGCTCTTTTTCTTTGCGGCATACGCTGCAGCGAATCAAGTGCGCTTTCACCGAAGGGACCAAACTCGATTCCAGTTCTCCATCGATGAATGCAGACAAATGTTCCTGAATTCTGTTGCAGTTCATTGTTCCTCCATGACATGCCACGCGGACGCCTTCGCCCCGGCATCCAAACGAAAAAGTGCTGTTTTCAGTAATGCTCGCCCGCGATTCAACCGTGATTTGACGGTTCCCCGCGGAACATCCAGTATCTTGCTGATCTCTTCGTAATCATAGCCCTCGATCTCACGCAGCACGAGTGGCATCCGATACTTGACGGGTATCTTTTTCAATGCCGCTTCGACCTGATGCGAAGCCTCTCGTTTCAGAATCTGATCTTCAGGACTCGGAGTCGTCTCATCGGGAAGGTCGATCGAATATGGTTCGTGATCTTCGTCGAGCTGTTCATCGATCGAAAAAAAACGCCATCTTTTGCGTCGGCGAATTTCATTGATCGAGAGATTAGCAGCGATCCGGTATAGCCAGGGAGCGAATTTACTTCCCGGAAGATACCGTCCGGCATTTGTATACACCCGGATGAAGACTTCCTGTGAGAGGTCAGATGCGGTGTCGTAATCCCCGACCATTTTCATCGTGAAGTTCACAATCCGATCCTGATATCGTTCAAGCAAACGTCGAAAGGCTGTCTCATCGCCGTCTTGAAATCTGCACATCAGTTCGTCATCCGAGAGCATCATCGATTCCGTCCTCTTCAGCGCATCCCGAGATTCTGGGCGCGTCATATTTTAAATACCAACGGAAGTCTCATGCAGTTCCGGTTTTTTTGCATGGATGTTCGACAATACCATCATCGCTCACTCGATGTTATGGACAATCTCATATTGGTCGAGCTGGAGATCCGGATCAGGGTTTAACTGAATTCGTCGATGTCCTGAGCGAACCAAATCCTGTTTACGTGACGAGCGATCCTCTGTAAGAAACATGATGATCGAAGGATGAGCGTTGATCTGAAGCATGCCTCGGGAAGGCGAGGGAAGCTGATCGATCTGCGTGATAATCTCCAAGGCAATCGTTTGCGGATGTCGTACCCGGCCGGAACCCTGACATGTCGGGCAGGGCTGGAGCAGGAGTCGCTGGAGACTCTTCTTCAGACGTTTGCGTGTCATCTCGACGAGTCCCAGGGGTGAGAAATCCGAGATATTTGTTTTTGCGCGATCCGTCATAAAACCCTGTCTGAGAGCATCTACCACGAGTTCCCGGTGTCTTGGCGATTCCATGTCAATGAAATCGATCACGATGATCCCGCTCAGATCCCTCAGTCGAACCTGTCGAGCGATGATCCGTGCAGCCTCGAGATTCGTCTTGACGACTGTGTCCTCCAGGCTGGCATTCCCGACATACCGCCCTGTGTTGACATCAACACAGACCATGGCTTCAGTCTGATCGATCACAAGATATCCCCCGGAGGGCATCCAGACCTTCCTCTGCAGGGCCTTTTGAATTTCCTGTTCGATCCGGAACCGCTCGAAAATCGGCGATTTCCCTTTGTGCATCCGGATTCTATCCACCAACTCCGGGGCGAACGATTGCACACACATCAGACACTGCTCGAATCCTTGTTCCGTGTCCACGATCACCTCAGACACCGAATCATCAACGATGTCGCGAATGACTCGCGATATCGCGTCGACGTCATGGTAGAGCAATGCCGGTGCGGGCATTGACCTGGAGCGATCGAGAATCCGTTCCCAGCGATCAGTCAGTGTCTGGATATCGAGCATGAAGTCAGCCTCGGAATGCCCCTCAGCCACGGTTCGGACAATCACACCCATGTCTGCTGGTTTGAGTCGATCGATGATTCCCCGAAGCCGTTCTCGCTCATCTTCTGACTCAATTCTCTTGCTGACTCCAGTGTGATTGACTGTGGGCATCAGCACAAGGAATCGACCTGGGAGCGTGATATTGGAGGTGACTCGAGCCCCCTTCATTTCCATCGGTTCACGTGTAATCTGGACCATGATGAGCTGACCGGGTTGATACAGCTGATCAATCGGGGTTTTCAGAATTGTCGCTATTGACTCTTCTGTTTCGGATAAAGTTGAATCCTCTTCCTCGTCGGATCCCGCCGCTGCTGGGGGTTCAGGTGTTCCAACAGCATCATCAATGTATAGAAACGCGTCCTTTTGAAGCCCGATATTCACGAAGACTGCCTGCATGCCCGGAAGGACTTTTTGCACGATACCCATGTAGATGCTGCCGGATAGACGCATTCGATCCGGGCTTTCGATGAAAAGTTCCACGAGATCATCGTTCTCGAAAAGTGCGATCCGTGTCAAAATGTCATTCTGATTGATGCAGATAGTTTTGCTCATGCTCCAGCCTCTTTTGCCATTCTATCACAGATCAACAAGAGGTGAATCGCCTTTCTCATCGGAGTTCCACCACAGACGTGCCATGCACGGTTCCAGCAGATGGATTTCAGGGTCGATCCCCAATGCGCAGACCAGTTCCGACAAACGCGGCGCTCCTTTCACTCCATGCGAAACAATCCCGATAAGACGATATCGATCCGGAATCCTTCCTATCAATTCTCCCGGTATCCCATTTTTGCGCGTAAGGATTCGGACTCCGACCATCTCTGCAGCTACCCGATCCGAATCGAATCCCTGTGGCACACTAAATCCATAGGTTGCGGATCGCAGTCGCTTCATTAAAGAAACCTGGTTCGACTTTCGGACGGCAACGTGTGAGAATGCCATATCATCTGAAATGCATCGGTTCAATCGATCGAGTATTTCATCCGGATTGAGCCTCTCCGTCAGGTGAAACTCCAAAGGTTCATAGAAATGCTCAAATCCGAGCGGTGTCGGAGGAGCGAATGAAAAACGAGCGTGAGGATTGAAACCCTGGGAATACGCGAGCGGGAGATCTGCCCTTCGTGCCGCCCGAAGAATCTCAGCAGCAATATCAAGGTGTCCGAAGAGTCTGAAATCATCTCGAATCTGGAAAAAAGCAAAGCATGTTTCCACCGGGTCAGTTCGGTTGGACAGCCGTCCACTCAGGGACACCGCGCTACCAGTCGAGGGAGGGGGGCCCACCTTTTCTTCGATGGAAGGTTGTTCCGGTGTATCTCCACCGTGCGAATCCTGTGCGGATCGTGTTGCGGATTCATAAGCGCTCGTCAGTTCGTCCGGGTCAAGTCCGGGATCGATGAACGACCATGGCAAGTCATCCTGAGTTTCATATTGGCGCATCGCCTCTTGGTCAAGATCGACACCCAGGCGGGATGCGGATTCGATCCAAAGATCTTCCGAAAACATTTCCTGCCAGGAATCAAATCTGCAACCCCGATAAAATGCAGCTTCGAGCACATCGGCGGAAACCGATCCGCCTCGTGCCAAAAACGCTTCGATCCGGCTGGCGGCCAGGTCTGAAAGCGAGATCTTCACACCTGGGATTTGGAGTTCTTTTCTAAGTTCACGAAAACGAGCTTCGAGTATCCCGCGGGAAGCCTGCCCCCTCCATTGGAAAGGCGTATGTGGTTTAGGAATGAAGGCGGCAACTGAGACATGGATATCGGTTCGGCGACCCTGGAAGCGTCTCCCGATTGTGAGAATCCGTCGTACAATATCCGAAATTCCGAGCAGATCCTGGTCGGTTTCAAATGGTTGTCCGGCCATAAAATAGAGTTTAAGAGTAGACCATCCGGCTTGAAAGATCGATGTTGCGCCGGAGAGAAGTCGATCGGTATCGTACGGTTTTCCGATGATCCTTCGCAATCGATCTGTACCGGCTTCAGGGGCCAGAGTAAAGCCTGATTTTCGTACATGCCTGATTTGTGTAATCATCTCCTGCGAGAGTTTTTCAGGACGAAGAGATGGAAGTGATATCGAAACGGATCGCTGTGCGAAATGATCCATGAGTTTTTTAAGAAGACTATCGATGCGGGGATAATCCGCAATGCTCAACCCCAGAAGAGAGACTTCGTCAAATCCGCTTTGTGCGATTCCCTGCTTTGCAATTTCGAGAATTCTATCGGCTGATCGCAGCCGTGGAGAGCCGTAGTAGACGCGTGCCTGGCAAAACCTGCATCGTCTCGGACATCCCCGTGCCGCTTCCACGACCACTCTGTTGTGAACGGTTTTATAGATCGGCGTCAGATACGGATCCGGATATGGAGCGGTTTCAAGATCGTCGATCATTGTTTTCAGGATTCTCGTCGGTTTTAGGTTCCGATGGATACTAGGAACGAATACGCCGTCGAGTCGCGCCAGCTCATCGAGAGTATCGGTGCGACATCCCGATCTGCCGCCGCCTTTCCGGAGGACGGATACCACTTTCAATATGACAGCGTCCGCATCGCCGATCACGAATGCATCGAAAAATGGCTCGAGCGGAACCGGATTCAATCCGCAGATCCCCCCTCCAATGACATATGGCATCCCCTGCCTACGATCCGAGGAACGCAACGGAAGCGAAGCATGTCGGATCACATTCAGAACATTTGTGTATGCTAACTCGTGTGGCAATGTGATGAGAATACAATCGAATTCGCTGAGCGGTCGATGGGTTTCGAGCGACGAGAGCGGTCTGTTGTGCCGCTCCAGAAAATTCTCGTAATCCGGCCAGGGCAGGAAACACCGGTCGATCCGAGTGTCCGGGGACCGGGCGAGAATGGAATACAGAAGATGTAAACCGTAATGGGACATTCCGATATCGTATACATCTGGATAGACCAGAACGGATTCGATCGAATCATGCCTGTTCCGAACGGCCTGGTTCCACTCCCGTCCAACGTATCGACCGGGTTTCTGATAACCGTGTTCCGTTGAAATGCCTCTGTTTGAAATTGAATCTGAATCCACGCTGGACTCCTGTTCGTCAGGATTTGTAATCCGGAAACCGGCGCATGCCCACGTTGAGTATGATGCCAACGCCGAAAAAATTCGAGATACAAGCAGTTCCGCCATAGCTCATGAAAGGGAGCGGCAATCCCGTTATTGGCATCAAACCTGTGACCATCCCGATGTTGATGATGATCTGAGTGAAAACAAGTGTGATAAATCCGATGCAGAGATATGTACCCGCGGCATCGCGCGCATGTCGTGCGATTCGGAACGCTCTCAGCAGCAAAGAACCGTACAATCCGATCAGAATCAATGACCCGATAAAGCCTCGCTCTTCCGCCCACACTGCAAAGATGAAATCCGTGTCCTGCACAGGCAGAAAATTGAGGTGACTCTGCGTACCCTCTTTAAATCCCTTTCCGATCATGCCACCCGAACCGATTGCTATTTTTGATTGGATCAGATGATATCCGGAACCCAGAGGATCCGCTTCGGGGTTGAGAAAACTCGTGATCCTCTTGATCTGATACGGTTTCAAAACCTTGTGCCCGGTGATGCCTGCAACCGCAAGTGCAAGGATGAAGACAATGGCGATCTTTTTGAAACTGAACCCACTGGCAAAAACGTAGGTGGCGAAAAGAGGAATGAGGACGAGCGACGTTCCAAGATCCGGCTGTATGAGGATCAGGACCAATGTGATTCCAGTCAGAAAAGCGGGAACGATCATATCTTTGATGCCCGGTTCGGACGATCGCAATCGTGAAAACCACCACGACAACACCAGAATCATGATGATCTTGGAGAACTCACTAGGTTGAACCTGCCCGATTATCGGCAGATAGATCCATCGTTTGACACCGAGTTCTTCGACGCCGAAAAACAACAGAAACACAAGAGATCCCAAGCTGAAGAAGTAAAACAACAGTGAGTACTTGACATAGAAACGATAGTCGAAAAGACAGACGATGGTGACAACAACGAGGCCGATGCAGATCCATGCAATTTGCTTGACATAATCCTGCCAGGGAGGACTTGCATAGGTCACTCCATAAATCGTGATGACGCCGAGTGCTGAGATCAACAGCGCGATTCCGAAAAAAGGCCAATCGAAATGTTCAATCAAACGCCGATCCATCATCCATTACCTCGAGATCGGGTTCGTTGTCTCCCGAAAACGGTTCTGGGCCGAATCGCCCTGCCGATGTAACCTCGTACCACTTCTGGAAAACTTTCCGCGCCATTTTCGCTTTCGCACGTGCGCCTTCACGGCCCCCATTTTCCAGAAAAATGACGATTGATACTTCAGGATCTTCGAATGGAGCAAATCCGGTGAACCAGTTGTGATCACGATACTTTTTCGGGATATTTTCACGTGAGTAGCCGAGTAGCTTCAGGGCCGGATCGCTGATGACCTGGGCGGTTCCCGTTTTACCCGCGGCAAAAAATTCCTTTGTTCGAACTTCCCGCGCAGTCCCGCTTCCACCATTGACAACCTCGAAAAGTCCTTGGTGGAGTATTTGCCAGGCGTCATCATCCAGTTCAATATGATTCAGTACAACCGCGCTCCCCCAATTCTTATCATGTGACAAGTCCGGAGACACCTTTCGGACGACTCGGGGTTTGTAGACGATACCCTTGTTCGCGATCGCCGCCATCATGTTGACGATCTGAATCGGGGTCACCTGAACACCTCCCTGTCCAATCGAAACCGAAACCGTTTCCCCAGACCACCATTCTTCATTTCTCTCGCGCATCTTCCACTCCCGGCTCGGAATCAGACCTTTGACTTCGTTAGGGAGATCGATCTGGGTTTTCTGATTCAATCCGAACAGTTCCGAGACTTCCGAAATCGCATCGATACCGGCTTTCAACCCTTCCTGATAAAAAAACACATTGCAGGAGCCTTCGAGTGCGCGAATGAGATCAACCGAGCCATGTCCGCCTTTTTTCCAGCACTTAAAATGATTCCCGCCGTAATTGAAACCTCCCTGACAGAGGTGACCTGTAAAAGCGTTCAGCGTTCCTGCGCGGATACCCGCCAGCGCAGTCACTGCTTTGAACACACTCCCGGGACTCGTCGCAATCTGAATAGCCCTGTTGACGAGCGGATGATCCGGGTTAGATCCCAGTTCTCTCCATCGTTGCGCAGTGATTCCTCCCGCGAACCAGTTCGGATCAAAACCCGGATTGGATGCCATCGCCAGGATCTCTCCGTTTTTGGGATTCATGACAATGACCGTTCCGCTCCAAGGTTCCAATAGTTCTTCGATATAGAGTTGGAGATCGAGATCGACGGTCAGTTCGATGTCCGACCCCGGACGGGCGAGGACAGGCGCCGGTGACTTCAGAGTGTGACCGATCCGTCCTTGTGAATCGACCTGAACCCAGCGACTTCCGTCATTGCCACTAAGCTCTGTCTCGAGTTTCGCCTCGACGCCGAATTGACCGATGAAATCACCTGGATAATGTGCGGCGAATCGGTCCGATTTCAGCTGATTTCCGGAGATTTCCCCCATGTACCCGAGAAGGTGGCAGAGAACCTCGAAGTGTGGATAAAATCGAATGTTCTCAGCCATGACCGTCACTCCGGGTAATTCAAAGCGATGGGCTTCGATTCGGACGACGGTATCGAATTCGAGATTGCTGGCGATTTTTCGAGGAGTAAACGACGGGCTTCTCTGGGATTTGTAGCGTCGGGCGATATCTTCGGCGGGGGTATTCAGAATATCACCCAGAATAGCGTATACAGAATCCCTGGTATCTTTCGGAAAGTCTTCCGGAACGATGAACACACCGAATCCCGGACGGGTCGTTGCGATGGGACGGCCGTGTCGATCGGTGATGCGTCCCCGTTGGGCCCGATCGCGTACCAAACGAGTATGGTTGTTCTGCGCCAGTTGATGATACTTGTCATATTCGACGATCTGAAGCCACCAGAGGCGGACGGCGAGTGCTGCGATGAACGCTGCCATGATCGCGATCAACCATGAGATTCTCTGGTTTGCATGCGAATAGGACAGATTAGGCATGTTTTTCTTTTGGCAACAGCTTCATCCTGCTCAACAGCGCCGCGAGGGGAACAGTCAGCAGGGACGTCGAAAACGCCATCATGAGTGAGGTGAACATCAATCGCCACAGAGGTTCATCGATGGCGGAGACGCGGTAAAAGACAACCTGAAAAATCCCCGCAAGAAGGCATCCGGAAAAGACGACAATCGTTTGGACCACGCGGTTTTCGATCATAAGCCGTTCACCCGCCAGCGCAACCGCAAGTCCGACTTGTGTCCAGCAGAGGGATTTTGAACCAAGGAGGATGCCCATGTTTGCGTCGCTGAACAACCCCAGAACCATGCCGGTGACGCATCCGGCTTCGATTCCGCGAAACAGACCGATGAGGATCGTCAATCCGAGCAGCAGGTCCGGTTCCATGACGCCGAGGGGAAAACGAGGTATGATGCTGAATTGGAGAATCAGCAGTAAAACAATAAAAAAAATGCGGTTGAAGAGAGTCACGGTAGATCCTCGATGATCGTCTGCTCATAAAGAATGACTTCCTCGACCGACGCAAATTCGACAAACGGTACGATCTCAATACTCTGAAAGATCTCTTCCGGATCCTTCTCGATGCGATTGACCACCCCGATCGGAATTCCCTTGGGGAATGCACCATCAAGTCCGCTCGTCACGAGATGTTCGCCAAGCATGACTCGTTCGAAACGGCTGACGAATTTCATGATACAGGTTCCATGTCCCGTACCGGACACAACGCCGGAGATTCGCGATTTTTCAAGCATTCCGGCAATGCCGGATTTAGGATGGAGCATGGTCATGACTTTTGAGATACGCGGGGCGACACGAATCACTTGCCCAACAACGCCATCGACCGTTGTAACGCCCATGGAGAGTTTGATGCCGCGAAACGAGCCGGCATTGATGAGGAAGATTGTTTCCCATGGTTCTGCTCGTTTTCGCACCACCTCAGCGACGATCGGGCGGAAGGAATCGATAGTGGGCAGTTCCAGGATTTCACGAAAGCGTTTCGCCGAATTCGCCTCTTCCGAAAGAGTGATGAGGTGTGATTTCATGTCGGTCAACTCAGCGTCCAACGCGATGTTCTGCCTTTTGAGATCGATTAGAAAAAGATAGTTGTTCCAGAACTCACGCGTTTTTGTTGTTGAATAATCGACAACGGAGTAAACAGGCGAAAGAACTAACAGGAAGAATGATTCGAGTTTTCTGGCGATGACGCCGCCGCGCAGATTGGACGTAAAAACCGCGATCGAGATCAACGTGCAGGCGGAATACACGATCCACGGCCGATACTGCTCAGAAATCCACGTCATGTTAACCCAAACCGGTTACTTGCTGATCGAAACCTTCTTGAGGAGATCGATTTCATCCAGCATTTTCCCGGTACCCATGCATACGCATGTCAAGGGATCATCGGCGATCGTTACGGGTAATCCGGTTTCCTCACGCAGGCGGACATCGAGTTTTCGGAGCATGGCGCAACCTCCGGACAGCACGATGCCTTTGTCGACGATATCCGCGGCGAGTTCCGGAGGTGTGCGTTCCAGTGCCGTCCGAACGACATCGACGATCGATTGCACCGAATCCATCAGCGATTCGCGGATTTCCTGTGAGGTGATCAACATGGTTTTCGGTATACCGGCCACAAGATCACGGCCTTTGATCTCCGTGGTGAGTTCTTCTTCGAGAGGAGCGGCCGAACCGAGTTCGATTTTGATATTTTCAGCAGTCCGTTCACCAATCAGAAGGTTGTACTTCCGTTGGATGAATCGAACGATTGCCGAGTCCATCTCATCACCGCCAATGCGGAGTGATCTGCAGTAGACGATGCCCGCGAGCGAGATCACGGCGACTTCGGTCGTTCCTCCTCCGATGTCGACGATCATGCTTCCGGAGGGTTCGGTAACAGGAAGCCCTGCACCGATAGCTGCCGCCATGGGTTCCTCAACTAAAAAAACATCACTTGCCCGGGCCTGCAACGCAGAATCCCGGACTGCTTTCTTCTCTACCGGTGTAATGCCGGACGGCACTGAAATGATGATGCGCGGTCTGAGAAAAATCCGGCGATTGTGTGCGCGCTGAATGAAGTATCTCAACATCTTCTCGGTCACTTCGAAATCCGCGATGACGCCGTCTTTCATGGGGCGGATTGCCGTGATGTTGCCGGGTGTTCGTCCCAGCATCTCTTTGGCTTCCTTGCCCACGGCCAACACGGAATTGTTATCACGATGCATCGCAACGATGGATGGTTCGTTCAGCACGATGCCTTTATTCTTGACATAAACCAAGGTATTCGCCGTCCCGAGATCGATGGCGAGGTCATTGGAGAAGCGAGACCACAGTGACATGGTGCAATCCTTTTAATTATCGATGCATGAAACTGGAGTTACCTGATCAATCAACGGTATATCGGCGACGCAAAAATCGATCCAGTATTCCGCAATCGAATTCCGAATCAATCTAGTCTTAAGGAACCGATAGGTCAAGCCTATTTACGCGCGAGAATCCGTACTGCCGGCATGAAAACCGTATTTGCGCATTTTCAATTGCAGTCCCTTGCGAGAAAGACCCAGCAAGCGTGCTGTTTTAGTGACATTGCCTCCGGACTCCTCAAGAGCGCGTTCCAGGAGTCGTTTCTCCAATTTTTCGGTTTCGTGGGCAATCATATCCTTGAAGTGCGATGGCTCACCGGAGGCTGATCGGTCCCCTTTTTGATCATCCATGGAGAACAAGTCGAAATCACGCGGAGACAGTATGGAATCCTGACACAGCAGAACGGCGCGTTCCATAACATTCTCGAGTTCGCGAATGTTTCCCGGCCATTGATAGCGGCATAACATCTCGACCGCTTCAGAGGAAATCCCTTTGATCGATCGATTCAACCGTCTGCTGAACTCACGAATAAAATGATCGATCAGTGGAGGAATATCCAGGGGACGCTCGCGCAGTGGCGGCAGATGAATCCGGACGACGTTTAACCTGTAAAACAGATCCTGTCTGAATCGCCCATCCTGTACGGCTTTCTCGAGATCCAAATTGGTTGCAACCACCAGGCGGACATCCACACGAATCGTTTTCAGTCCTCCGACTCTTTCAAATTCACGTTCCTGCAGCATCCGAAGCAGTTTGACCTGCATCTCCCGGCTGATCTCGCCGATTTCATCCAGGAAAAGGGTTCCCTTGTCAGCCAGTTCGAATCGTCCGGGTTTCGTATTGATCGCTCCGGTAAAAGCTCCCTTCTCGTAACCGAAAAACTCACTTTCCAGAAGGGTTTCCGGAACAGCGGCACAGTTGATTCGTATGAACGGTTCGTTTTTCCTCAATGAGAGCTTATGGATGAGTTGCGCGATGAGTTCCTTGCCGGTTCCACTCTCTCCCGTAATCAGAATCGTCGTCGGGCTACCCGCCACGCGCTCGACGAGTTTGAGCACCTCCTTGAGTTGATGGCTCGACGCGATGATGCCTGCATCACGGATCACATTCGAATCATGGCATTCTTCGCGGTTGAGACGATAGGTCATCGCCGCTTTCGCAAGGATCACTCTGAGTTCATCGTTATCGAAGGGCTTTGAAATGTAATCGAACGCACCCGCCTTGATTGCCTCGACAGCATTCTCGATACTGCCATGTGCTGTGATGAAAATAACGGGGATATCCGCATGCGTCTGGTTGATTTCATGCAACAACGTCATACCATCCATGACAGGCATCCTGAGATCCGTGATGACAACCTGAGCGGGAAAGGACTGCAATATCTCGAGAGCTTCCCGTCCATCAGCGGCCGTGCGGACTGCATATCCCTCCCTCTGAAGAGTGGCCTGAAGGATCCGCCGCATGTTGGGTTCATCATCGACAACAAGAAGATTGATAGGTCGGTTCATGATTTCATTCCATTGCGGATGATGCGAAGGTTTCGGGTGCCGAATTCCGAACATCACCAGATTCATCGATCGGTTGTTGAATGATAAATAGAGCGCCACCGAGTAAAGATCTGCCGATGGTGATGGTTCCTTTACACCCCAGAATCAATTGATGCACGATCGCCAGACCAAGGCCGGTGCCGGTGTCTTTCGTAGTATAAAACGGTTCAAATACCCGGTCAAAATCAGCCTCGGGGATTCCCGATCCACTGTCCTCGATGCGCAACACCAGCGTCGTTGGCGATTCTTGTACCAGACCGGTGATCATGATCGTTCCTCCGCTATCCAATGCATGGATTGCGTTGTCAATCAGATTGGTCAGGATCTGGATCCATGTATCTGCCGGAAGCCGGACTCTCGATGCCTGATGATGAATCCGCTCATCTATCTTGATTCGTTCGAGCATGCCCCGGGTGGCAAACATCAGTTTCAAGCGCTGGATGATGTCGCCCAGTGTTTCAAGAGGCTCAATGTTATATCGAGGTTTAGGACGTGCATACTCGAGAAATCGCTCGACAAAACGATTGAGTCGATTGATCTCCTCATGAATGATCATGAAAAATTCACGATTCTCAGGAGGGCCGGTCGCGGGATCGAGAAACTCCACTGTGGCCTTGATCGTCGCAATCGGATTCCTGATTTCATGCGCTAATCCCGATGCAAGTTGACCGAGAGCTGCCATCCGATCCTTTGTCTTTTCGATTTCGACCAGGCGGGAGTGGGCGATGGCTGCGGCAAATTGACGTGTTATAGCTGTCAGAGTCTCTTCCTCAATGCGCGTCAGTTCTTCGTCTTCATCCCGAAAACCGATGCAGAGAAAACCGAGAAACTCATCGGCGAAAATGAAGGGGAAACACGCATCCGCATGAAGTCTCACCAGCGATCGATACAGTGCCGCAGAATACCGTCTCTGTTGAAGCGAAAGTCCTCCTCTGAGCGCACGCACGAGTTCAAACTGGGTTACCGGCCGACGTTGCATGATGAGGGCTTCTTCAAGCGGCTCCTGAACCGGGGTAACAGAGGGTGGTAGCGATTTCAATCCGTCCGACGCATGCACAATGAGCCGTCCAGATGCAGGATCCAGCAGATGAATACTGAAGGAAGCGATCCGAGGAGTCAGGCGCATCGTATGTGCCAGTTCGCGAATCAGATCGGCTTCCCGAGTGATCGAGACCAACCGATTGCTGCATTCCTGAAGCTGTTGATGAAACAAAGAACTATCCCGACTCAGCACGCGTCCGGCCTGTCCTTCGATGATCGACTTCAACGGTTCATACAGAACGACCAACAGCAATGTCGCGGTCAGAATCGCCATCAGCGAGACATAGGGGGTCTCGACATAGAAATTACCCAGTATTCCCATAGCGAGCCAGAAGATGAACGTCAGAACGAAGATGACGATAACTCGTCCGGCCATGCTGCCGAAATCGAGCAGTCGGTGCTTCATGATCGCGATGGTGATCAATGCCGTATAGGCGACTCCTCCCATGGAACCCACCGAGCGAAGCGATGCATCGAAAAGAACTGCTAATGATGCGATTCCGCCTAATCCAGCGACAATCATGCCGACCATTACATACCAGAGTTGAAGCTTCTCCCGTCGACTGTTTGCGTTCTGAATACGTAAATGCAGATGATAAACACCCCATATGCCGATCGGAGTCAGGAAAATAAAAGCAAGAATCTGGAACAGTAAAACAGGCTGGCCGAAGTAGAAGAAATCGCCAATCAGAAACAGACTGATCAACCAGATGACTCCGGAAAAACGACGTTCTCGAGGACTGTGCCGCCGCAGAAGCTGCATCAGAAACATGTATACTGCAGGGCCGACAAGGTACACACCGAGGAAAAACACGCGAGGGGATCCGAAGACAAGGCCGGCGTTCCAAAGCGCAAAGGTCAGAGAAAGAAATGCGAAACCCCGGTTGAGCAGTGCAATCCAACCGCGCTGCTTCAGCAGAACGTACAACGCAAGAAACAGATTGGTCCCAAATGCGACAATCGCACTCTGCATCTCGAAATCAAACATCTTCAGTCTCCAGATCGTGCCGCCTATCTCATTTCAAATCTCGAACCTCTCTATACCACGTCCCTTTCTCGATGTCATATCGAACAAACGATGCGGGCTAAATACATACATATAGTATATTTATTAGATACACCCACAAAATTTTGCGATTTCATCCCCCTTGATCCGTGTAATCCGATCTGTCACAATGAATCAAACTCAAAAAAAGAATTGAGAGGAGCCATCATGCTTTGGGCCGATTGGCTTGTACGCCCTTGTAATATCCCCGTGTTATTCCCTCGTGATGCAGCATTTCCAGTGGATGTTCGTTCTCTTTCCCCTAATACACCTCGCTTCACGCTGCTCAACTCTCACGTGCCTCATCGAAGCAGACAGGATGCATCATGGATATCGAAATCAATCGCATTACTCAGGGACATGCAACCAAGTCACAATCTCATGGTGACATCGATCGGGATGCTTCAGTTCGATTTGCCTCTTTACTGTTGGCTAATCCGAGGCGGTCGAGCCGTGGTTCTGACACACCCCCGGTTCTTCTCAACAACGCATCATCACCGAATGATGTACCAATGGTTTTTGAATCATCCCTGTGTCTTTGAAATTCGGATCGACCATATCTACGCATATAATCCAGTTAGCCGGAAGAATCATGCTGAGTCATTTCGTGATCTCCTGATGTGCGCACTCAGCCATTCGATTCTGCTTGGCGAGATCATCAAAGGCGGCAGGATGGAAAAAGTATGTCGTGCTTGGGATGTGGAGGTTAAGCAATCGGCAATTAGAGGGCACGTCTCAGTGAGCGGTTTCGAGATGGAACGCATACGTGTCGGATCGGCGCATAAATCATTGATTTTGCAGAATTATCTGTGGCATTTCACGCGAGCGTTGGACCATCCATGGCCGGAAAACGGCTGGGAAGATTATTGCCGTGACTTGCTCGATCCCCGTATGGAAGTGCCGTATCCTGCCATCGACGTGCTCATCCGTATCCTGCAAGATCGACGCATCCGTGCTTTCCGATATCTGGTCCGAGGGCAAGAACCAATGGTCTGTTTTACCGGAACACCGATACATCGGATTCCGGAGTTGTTTACCTGGCAGAATCACCTGAAGCGAATCCGATTTTCTCCCTATGGTATAGGCATCTCCCGCGAATGCGCTCTCGATCTGGGATTCAGACCGGTCTCATACTCAGATGGACAACATAAAAGGAGATCGTGCAGTTCTTCGGATTCGTATACCCATGCCAGAGGCCGGGGACGATGGGATTGGCAGAAGGAATCCGAGTTTCGTGTGAGGGGGGATGTACGATTGGACAGACTCAGTCCTCGTGAGTGTGTCGTCATCGTGATGAAAGAATCCGAGCGGGTAAGGTTCGGGAATTTGACGCCTTTCCCGGTGATTTCATGGGAGGCCATGAATTGAATGTGAAGACTTGGCAAAGATCTTGCTGATTCCCTGGGTATGAGATTCCGAGATGATCAACATCTGATTGGAGGTTGTTTTATGACGCGAGTGAGCTGTTTGATTGTTATGACCATGATCCTGGCGGTTCCGTCCTATGCCGATATGATGTCTGTCTCCCTGCCTGATGCGCAGATACAATTGACCGGGGATCCTGGTGATCCGATTTCAGTGCCGGACTACGGTATTCTGAACATTCCCGGTAATCCTCAGGTTCCCTCCAGAATCTTTCTCGTCGCCGTCCCACCGGATGCTGAAATATCACATGTTTCAGTCATCTCAGGGCAGTCCGACACGCTGGATGGACCATTCAGCGTTCAGCCCGTCTCGATGAAGCGAGCGATCGGAGACGAACGCCCGGATCTGTATGAGGCTCAGCTTCGACAGTACCGGATGAACATCGAGGCGATGCGCGGACGAACGGACGCCTACCCCGACGCGATCGGCGAGTTTCT